>NZ_MCUF01000003.1:0-11728 GCF_002873615.1 Shewanella sp. 10N.286.51.B7 | reverse complement strand
TCAAGCTCAAACACTTCAAGTTTAAACACTTTAAGTTTAAACACTTTAAGTTCAAACACTTCAAGTTTAAACACTTCAAGTTTAAACACTGCAGCTAAAAGCGTGCCTTATCAAAGAATCGCATTGATTGATGATGTCGTCACTACTGGCACCACAGTGAATGAAATTAGCCAATTGTTTGCAGCCGAATATGTCCATGTACAATGCTGGTGCTTAGCTAGAGCTGAAGCACCAGGGTTACTTAAATAATGTTTGGGCTATTGTGATGGCACAAAATACAGTGCATTGGCATAGACTTTTTCTGAGCCTAGCCAGATGTTTCGGAATAATAAATTATCCGCCAGGGCGACAATTTTACCTTTACCTTTGGTTTCAACTATCATCGCAGGGGTATTGGCAAATGCGCGTTGATATTCATTAGCAAGGTAGCCACTAATCAATAAGTCATTCTCATATTTCGCTGCGACAATAAATGGCGTTGAAGTGAGGTTGAAACTGATTTCGCGGTTTTTCATCACAGGCAGTGGATTAGGTAAACCAAAGGCGACAGGGTGAGTCGCATCAAGCTTTAACGCTACGATTGCGCCGCCGATAGATTGACGTGCTTTTAATTTAGATTGATCGCCATAATCCATACCCGATGTGATGAATAGATTATTCAGTTCACGACTGGTTTTGGGTTCAGAATTTAAGATATTACGCTTATTAAGCCAAACTAATGCCCGCTTTTGCGCCACGATGGTGCCGCCTTCTGTTACGTATTGACCTAACTTTCTTGAGGTCGCATCGCTGATCAAATGATAAGGCCCATCAGCCATAAAAATATGGCTGTATGCCGATAAATCTAGTGATACCAAACGTTCTGTGTTTACCATGGTTGTGGCTATACCTAGAGTCTTATCAAGGTAATGCCACATTTGACCGGTTTCTGAAGCATTGGTGTCTGCGCCTGTGATGATCAAAGGGGTTACGGGTTTTACTTTGATGAAATCATCGCTGCCTAAATCCATTCCTGTAGCAGCATGTGAACTGGCAGATGCGACAACATCGACTTGGTGTTGTTGCGCGAGCGTTGCCACGATTTCTGCTAACTCAATGGCAGTGAAATTTTGCTGTTTCAGTGGGATTTGCAAACTACCAGCAACAAATTTTATGGCTTGTTTGCTGGTTTGAGGTTTTTCAGCTGTGCGATTGCCACTATTGACATTAAGGCTGAATGGTTTTTGGGCATACTTAACTATTACGCCTTGTTGGAGCAATTGCTGCAGCAATGGAGCCGCCGCAGCTTGTTGCCAATCAATCACCAAAGCCACGCTGTCTTTAGGGTAGGTTGCTTTGGTTACCTTGCCGTTTGGTTTGTCTGATAAGTACTTGGCACTGGGTTTGGCTTTTTTGATCAAACTTAAGCTTAAGGCTGATTCAAAATTCCAGGTCGAAATATCGTAAAAGGTTTCATCTTTAAACTCGGTTCTTTTATCAAATAACGCCTCTAATAAGTCGTGTTGCGGCTGACTATCTGGAATAAACACACTGTCTTGAGGTGTGAAGTTAATATCATCATCTTCAATGACAGTGTTGAGGTATTTAACGCTAATTTTGTGCTGGGCTAATATGCTCACCAACTCATTGATATGCGTTGCGCCGCCATGGGCTTTGACTAATCTGCCAGACTGTTTACCTTCTCGATAACGCTTGATGTTGCTTGAGAAAAAGTCAGTTTGATACTTCATCAACTTTTTACGTAATGCGTGCGCACCTTTTAGGCTAGAAATAGAGGTCGCAAATTGGTTATCAATACTCTCAGCTAAAGTCACCACACCATTGGGTGAGTCTTGGGCTTGGCCGCGTGAGCTGGCTTGTTCAAACAAGATACCGACAGCGCCATTGATATCAGGGTAGGTTGAGCCTTTACCGTAAAAGAAGTCATCAAACATTTGACCGCTAAAATACACTTGTTTGACTTCATCTAAAGCTTGGCGATGAAACGCTGCCAGCTCATTTGATAATGCTTGATTGGCAGGTTTGGTTAATGGGTTAACGCGGTCAGGTACACCAGGTTGGAAAAAGTACGACTGTTGATGCCACATTTCATGGAAGTCACCTACATAGTGGGGCTGCCATTTATGGAAAAAAGCCACGCGACCTTGAGATGCAGGGTGGCGTAAGAATAACCAGTCACGGTTTAAATCAGCTAAATAGTGATTAAAACGTCCACCTGGCCAGTCTTGATTATGTTCACGGTGATTATTATCAGTAACAATGACTTGGCCTTTATTATTGTTGGCCCAATTTGAAAAGCGGTCAAAACCATCAGGGTTTTGGGTTGGAGTAAGTAAAATGACGGTATCGTCGAGTAACTCTTTTACCCAAGGCGCATTAGTCGCAGCTAGGTAGTGACTTAATGCCAATGCGGCATGAGCGCCACTGGCTTCATCACCATGAATAGAGTACGCCAGCCACACGACTAATGGATTTTGATTAGTGCGGTTGGTTTGCATGGTGCCGTATTTAATATTACTGCGATATTCGATGATGTCATCGAGGTTTTTCTGGTTTTTTTCAGAGGTGATCACCGCTGTGATTTGCTCGCGGCGCTCTTCACTATAACCTGCTGAATCTAAAGATACTCGGTCGCTTTCACTTGCCAGTAGTTGCAGGTAGTGATTAATCTGATCATGGCGTAAATGCCATTCACCCAATGGGTAACCTAAATACTCTGCAGGTTGAGTTAAATTAGTATTGATATCCTCAGTGAGTAAAGCTTGTTCAATACGGGTATTGTCAGCAGAAATATCACTAGCAGATGCCATAAAAGGCATGCAGATAAAAAATGTCATCAGCGTTCTAACTGAAAAACGAGCGAGCAAGGCATGTAAGCTAATCATATGAGAAACAAGATCATAAAAAGAAAACCGTAGGGTAACAATAAAGTGATTAGTCTTAAATCTCCATTAAAAACCGACACAAAGAGACTATTTTTTGTCACACTTGCTTGATGCAGGACTATAAAGCAGAGGCAACTAAGAGTATCATGTCGCTAAACCTACTAAATTACTCAAGTACTACCTTATTTAAGTCAGTTCTTAATTAAGTTAATGCTTACTCAAGTACTACCCAACGGAGCAGTTTTTATGATCAACATTACTGATACGGCTCAGGCTCATTTTGTAAAATTACTGGCCGATCAACCTGAAGGCACTCATATCCGTGTGTTTGTCATCAGTCCAGGTACCGCTCAAGCAGAGTGCGGTGTATCTTACTGTCCACCAGATGCTGTTGAAGCTGATGATACTGAATTACCGTTTACAGGTTTTAGTGCCATGGTTGACGAAAAGAGTGCACCATTTTTAGAAGAAGCGAGCATCGACTTTGTGACTGACCAACTTGGTTCACAATTAACGCTTAAAGCACCAAATGCTAAAATGCGTAAAGTGGCTTCTGACGCACCACTAAAAGAGCGTATTGAGTATGTGATTCAATCAGAAATCAACCCTCAGTTAGCAAGCCATGGTGGTAACATCATGTTAGTAGAAATAACTGAAGAAGGCGTTGCTGTACTTCAGTTTGGCGGTGGTTGTAATGGTTGTTCTCAAGTTGATATCACATTAAAAGATGGTATCGAGAAGCAGCTATTAGATATGTTCCCTGGTGAGTTAGCTGGCGTGAAAGACGTGACAGATCATCAACATGGTTCACATTCTTATCAGTAAGCACTAAGGTGTGATGACTGATAATAAACGCAGCGTTAAGCTGCGTTTTTTTATGTCTATAGAACCGTTATTGACTCATTGATCTGAGCTATATAGCCAACATTTATCCTGTATTGATGAATAAATGAGTACTTTAGGCTTAGTGTTTAACGTACTATTAACAAGCTTGTGTTATACCTTAAGTAAGCTAACGCCGAGGAGTATGGTGTGATTAATGATATTTACCCGTCTAAACTGCCATCTCGAAACACAGGTTTTACCTTGATTGAGCTTGTGGTTGTGATTATCGTATTGGCAATTTTAGCCGTTATTGCAGTCAGTAAGTTTATTGATGTTAAGCGTGACGCAGAGATAAGTCGAGCTCAGGCCATAGCAGCATCATTTGAACAGTCTGTGACTTTTTCTCACACTCGTTGGCAATTGATTGGTGGCAGTGATCCGATGAATGATTTGCCTGACTTTGCTAATAATGACCTTGATATGAATACTTTTGGCTACCCATTAGGCACAGGAAAAGGTAACCCTATGGGCAACCCTGTGAACATAGGGCCAGGGCAAGGCGGTTGTGTCGATTTGTGGAATGCTTTGATAGAAAGCCCGCCATCAGTTGCTATTAGAAATACAACGGACGATGTTGAATTTGAGTCATATCGCCATGCTGCAGACGGTGGCAGCGGTGCGACCCAGTGTACTTATGTATTAAGGACATTAGGCGATACAGCGGGAAGAAATAGAGCTGAAATTAAGATTGTTTACGACTCTATCGAAGGCACCGTGAATGCCTTTATCGAGGACTCTTAAACTTAGGCTTGAGTCATTTTTTGATGGCTTGATAGGGCATTGATGACTAAATCACTTTGATACGATATTCAATAAAAACGGCTTGCTGATTTCAGCAAGCCGTTTTTAGTTTTATCTTAAAGCATTGATGCGAAATGACTTATTTAGACCGTTTCTTGAAAATGCGGCGGTAAAAAGTCACTGCGCTGAATAGTAAGATCGCAGTACCGATAAATGCGATAACAGTAATAAAGGCCACATATTTGAATGGCATATTTAACGCATCATGTAAGGGTCTGACAAATGTCGCGACTTTGCCTGAAAGTGGGCGATCACTGTGCAACAGAGCTGATTGTATTTTGCCTTGCTCATAATTCATGGTGATGCTGTCAGCTTGACGTAACCAAACATCGCTGTGGGTATCAAAACGGATGCTGTAATTCAGCTCTTGTGGTCCTTTAGGTTTTTCTACACCTGGTTCAGGTTTACGCTTACGCGGCTTGTTCACCGAAACCATATTGGAATCTGGCCACATATCTTGTGCGGTTTGTAGCTGACTTTGCCAATCACTTTTTTGGCTAACAGGATATTGTATTTCAGCTGCTGGTTGCTTTAATGCATCCATCCACAAACCTTTATAAGTGATTAAAAAGCCTGTGATACATAATAAGAATAATGGTACTGAGATAAACAATCCTAACTGAATATGACTTTTTACCAGGCTGCTTGATTTAGTGTTACTTGGTATTGAGTGTTTCAGCCTAAAGGTTTTACGTACTCGCCACCAAAGGTAAATACCCACTAAAGTGACTAACCCACCAATCATCGAAGCCCAAGCATTCAGGTATTTACCAAAATCACCGAACAGGAAATTTCTGTGTAACCAAAACATAGTGCTATAAAGCGGAATATCTCTCATTTTATAAGTTGAGAGCTCGTTCAAGTCTTGATCAAAAGCAATCGATTGACCACGAGTTGCGACTTCAATATATGGCGAGTATTCAGTTGGAAAGCGAACCGTCCCCATATCAGGGTATCGCTCAAATAAGGTCTCAGTGACATAGGCTTTTTGTTCAATGGATAGCGGCGCATATTGCTGCCCTTTATCATCCATTCTTTTCAGCATGTCCATACCGCCAAGATAAACACCTGTGACTAATACAATCAGCATTGAAATGCTGATGACAAAGCCAACCCAGTTATGAAACCATTTTAAAGCAGGGACTACATTCATATTGAAACTCTTAAGTGTAAGTTGGCCGTAACCAAATCATGACGATTATGTTTGCTGATTTTGAACAAACTCGTGCTGACAACAAAAATTTCGTGAATGATAATTAATCTCATTTATTTACACAATTAAAGAAATGTAAAGACTGGCCTTATTCGAAATTATTGCTATTCAGATCACAAATTAGCTTATTTAGTCACTTTTTAGTGTTTTAACATTTGAATAACTATTCAGGTTGTTTCTTGACCGTTAACTCACAGTGTACAGATTGAAATCTCAGTTTTAAATGGGTTTTAAAGCAACGCTCTTTTTGTTAAGTATTTGTTGCGTAGTGCTTTTATCTTTTTTGGATGGGGGAGGTTATAGAGGCTGAAATTGAATGCTTACTACAAGTGAAAAGTTTTATTAACATTAATCTTAGTTAATATGCAATAACTATTCATCGGTGGGAATGAGATTTACTCTCATTAGTGCAGTCCTTCACACTTCTTTACATTAACTGACAAAAACTCTTCACAAACAGTGAAACGCAAATGATAATCCGTCTCATTAACGGTTGTTGCCAATTTAAGGTCTACTTTGTATGAAAATTTCACCTATTGCGTTTGCGGTTGTTGCAGGTTTAGCCTCAGCATCATTAGCGGCTGAAGAAGCTGCAAATGAAACAGCATCAAGCCAAGATTTTGTTGCTAACATCGAACGTATTCAAATTACTGGAATGAACTTCAATAACTACAAAGTGGGCACCTCTTCTGGCGCAATGCGTGGTGACATTGATTTAATGGACACGCCGCAATCAGTTAACGTTATTCCTGATTTTGTCACTGATGAGCAGTTAGCAAGAAATCTGTCAGAAGTATTGGTAAATGATTCAAGTGTTACCGGTGGTAGTGAAAAGTGGAACCGCCAAGTGTTCAACATCCGTGGTTTTGAACTTGATTCTGGCAGTGGCTTCTTAATCAACGGTCAGCAGCAGTGGTCTCACTACGTGCAACCGATTGAAACACTACAACAGGTTGAAGTGCTTAAAGGCCCATCAAGCATGCTTTATGGTCAGTCAGGTCCTGGCGGCTTAATCAATATGGTGACTAAAAAGCCAACCTATGAAAACTTATTTGACGTTGCATTTGATACAGATGCAAATGGTTCTACACGTTTTCAGTTAGATGCGGGTGGCGCGTTAAATGATGCTGAATCAATTCGTTACCGTACAGTGTTAGTGAAGCAAGACACCAAATACTGGCGCGAATACCAAGATGGCAATGGTGAACAAGAGCAAGAGCGTGATCGCTTTTTAGGTTACTTAAACCTTGAATTCGACCTACATGAAGATGTGATGTTATCGGTTAAGTACGATTACACTGACGACAAAACAGGCATCGACAGAGGCGGTTGGTTAGATGATAACGGCGACTTAGTTGGTGACCGTGAAGATATTTGGGATATGTCATGGGCATTTACCGATAACAACGTTGAAAACTTAGGTGCAGACTTAACTTGGTATATTTCTGATGACTGGAAAATGACCACAGGTTATAACCATCAAACCTTTACTCGTCAGCGTTTAGATTCATCACCTTCAATGGTTTCTGGCATGGATCCAACCACTGATGGTTACCAAATCAAAGCCTTTGATCGTTATGATGACTGGCAGCATAAAACAGCCTACATGGACTTTACTGGCATCGTGAATGCTTTTGGCATGGAGCATCAGTTACTCGTTGGCGCTAACATTTTAGATTACTACTATGGTCAACTTAGAGATAGCGGCGACGCTCAAATAGTTATGCCTGGTGAGAGTGTTCCTAGACCAGATTTAGATTATAACAATGACACCACCAAATATGAGTCAAGCTACAAGCATTATGGTTTTTATGTTCAAGACTTAATGACCATTAACGACGAGTGGCAAGTACTTGCTGGCGTACGTTATGACGAACAGAAAAAAGATGGCGAAGGTGAAAATAGCTACGCTGTATCGCCTAAGTTTGGGGTAATTTACTCGCCAAGTGCTAACGGCAGTATTTACGCTAACTACTCAAAAAGCTTTAACCCACAGTCTATCGTAAACAACGAAAATGATGTCAACGATGGCATGGATTTAGACCCTGAGTATGGTGAGCAGTACGAAATCGGTACTAAGTGGGAACTGTTTGACGGTGGCTTATTACTAACTGGTGCGGTATTTGATACCACAGTGACGAACGTTGCAGTTCAAGAACAACTTGATACCCCCGTTGGCGATAAAGAATATATCACCACTCAAAGCGGTAAGCAGCATCACCGTGGTTTTGAAATGGGTGCACAAGGTCAAGTAAGCGATAATGTATTTGTGACCAGTTCGATGATGTACTTGGATGCAGAATACGTGACAAGTGCTGAAGATACTGAACGTTTAGATGGTAAAACGCCAGTTGATGCGCCTGAATGGTCTGCCAACATCTGGACCCGTTACGAAGTCACTGACGATTTAGCATTGAACATAGGTGCTATCTACGTTGGCGAGCGTTTTGCTAATACGCAAAACACCATTGTAAAAGATGACTATGTTCGCTTTGACTTTGGTGCAGCATATACTTTCGCTGTACAAAATACCGATATGAGCGTGCGCTTTAACGTTAAAAACTTATTTGATACTGACTACTTAGGTGGTGGTACTAATACAGACGTTACTGTTGGTGAAGGCAGAAACTTCAGCTTAGCATTCGAAGCAAAGTTCTAAATTAATGTTTTGAACTAAGGTTCGAACTAAGGTTTGAACTAAGGTTCTAAATTAATGTTTTGGAACTAAGAATTTGAATCTAAGCAATACCGTGTTTTAGTGAAAGGCCCTAACGTCAGCAATGATGTTAGGGCCTTTTTTATGTTTACTTTTCAGCGTTACTGCTAAAGATTTTTAGATAAAAACTCGTCAATCGCTTTAAACGTCATTAGACGATGCTGATTGTTGCTGAGATAGTGATTGCCGTTATCAATTTCAAGGTATTTTACTTTTTTGTCCAGCCCATCTAACTTGCGGTACATATCGCGGCTTTGGCTCACTTGTACCACTTTGTCATTGTCACCATGGATTAATAAAATAGGCACATTGATTTTGTCGGCGTGATAAATACCTTTAAAGCTTAAATATGCTTAAAGGCTTTGCTGTATTTGTAATGCAGCGCGAGTGACGCACTTCTGCACAGCATAAAGGCGCTCATTGCCGCCCATAAACCGTGATTACCGTAACCTTGTAATAGATACCAGCAAGGAAAAAACACCACGAAAGTGGCAATAATCATGCTGTTTCGCATTGCTCTACCTTGAGCAGCGCCAATATAGACACCATCAAACAAATAAGATCCGAATGCCAATAAAGGCATAAACACTAACCAAATAAGGTACATATTGGCTTGCTGCTGCACGATTTCGATACTGGTAAGTAAGCTAATAATGCCACTGCCACCAAAATAGAATAACAAGCAAAATCCCACTGAGAATAATGCAGACCAATAACCTGCTAAGAGCACAGACTCATGCAGTAAGGGGAGGTTTTTCTGACCGACTGCGCGGCCGACTTCAGCCTCTGCGTAATAGGCGATGCCATCTAGGGCGTAAGAGATGAGCATGAGTAAGTTTAACAACACCGCATTAGCAGCAATGATGTCATCGCCTAAGCCTGCGCCGTAAAAGGTCATGAAGGTAAAGCTCGCCTGTAAACATAAACTGCGGATAAAAATGTCACGGTTAAGTTTAAGCAGTTGCGAGTAGCCTTTATAGCTCAGGTGGATGAATAGCTTACCGAGATTAAAATCACTTTGCTGATAAAGGGCACGTTTAACAATCACCGCTGCGACAGTGAACGCACAAATATCTGCGATGACCGAGGCTAAAGCGGCACCTTTAACGTTCCATTCAAAACCGATGACAAACACTACATCCAAAACAATATTAACGATGTTGGCAATGATAAGTTGCCACATCGCAGCTTTAGGCGCTTGTCTGCCGAGCAACCAACCCAACAAGACTAAGTTCACTAATGCGAATGGAATCGACCAAATGCGGATGTTGACGTATTCGCTGCAAAAGTGCTTTACCTCTTCACTGGCTTGGCTAAGAGACATGGCGAATTCAAGCAATGGCTGCTGTAAGATGATTGCGCTAAATCCAAATATCAATGCTAGGCTACAACCTTGTACCAGCAATTTTTGCTGAGTTACGGTATCATTAGCGCCATATGCTTGGGCGACAAGACCCGTAGTCGACATTCTCAAAAAGCCCAATAGCCACACAATTAAGGTAATAATTGTGCTGCCTAATGCCACACCGCCTAAGTAATAGGCTTCACTTAAATGACCAATGACAGCGGTATCGACTAAACCTAATAGTGGGATAGTGATATTGGATAAAATCATCGGCAATGCTAACGCAAATAGCTGACGGTTTTTTTGGCTGTTAAATAGTAATGCTTTT
The DNA here is from genome assembly GCF_002873615.1 of Shewanella sp. 10N.286.51.B7. Taxonomy (NCBI): domain Bacteria; kingdom Pseudomonadati; phylum Pseudomonadota; class Gammaproteobacteria; order Alteromonadales; family Shewanellaceae; genus Shewanella; species Shewanella sp. 10N.286.51.B7. The sequence goes on along the minus strand of NZ_MCUF01000003.1, from coordinate 1,555 downwards.
ATGGACATAGGAATCTTATGTTAAAACAAAGTCTTTTGGGATTAATCTGCTTATTCTCGTTTAATGCCAGTGCAGTGGTGATTTTGCAATATCATCATGTATCAGAAACAACGCCTGCCAGCACGAGTGTGACACCGGCGCAATTTGAAGAGCAAATGCAATATCTTGCTGATAATGAGTTTACCATCATTAGCTTGCAAGAGGCGGTGGATGCCATAAAAGAAGATAAACCCATGGCTGACAAAAGTATCGTGATTACCTTTGACGATGGATACGACAGCATTGCAGCTGCAGCAGCGCCCATTTTAGCCAAGCATAACTTTTCATATACCTTGTTTGTCTCGGTTGAACCCATTGAAAAAGGTTATGCAGGGATGATGAGTTGGGATGACATTAATCAACTTGCTCAAAATGGTGCGACGATTGCCAACCATAGCTGGGCGCACGAACACCTCAACCGCAAATTAGACGGCGAAAGTCGCCAGCAATGGTTAACTCGCATCGAAAACAATTTACTGGATACCGAAGCTGAAATTAAAAAGCATACGGGGCAAAGCGTACGCATGTTGGCTTACCCTTATGGTGAATATAATGCGGATGTTGAAGATATTCTTAAACAGCATGACTTTATTGGCTTAGGGCAACAGTCTGGCGCAGCGGGTAAGTACTCGATACTGACGGCATTACCCCGTTTTCCTGTTGCAGGGGCTTATGCGGATTTGGATAGTTTAAAAGTTAAATTTACCAGTTTGAACATGCCAGTGGTTAAGCAAAATATCACAGACCCATTATTAACTTCTGGTGATTGGCGACCTGAGCTAAAAGTTGAGTTAGACATCACTGATATTTACCCACATCAAGTGATGTGTTTTGTTCAGGGGCAAGGCGCGAAAAAGCCAACATGGTTGACTGAAACAGAGTTTAGTATTCAAGCGCCAGCGAATTTACCCGCAGGGCGTAGCCGTTATAATTGCACGGCACCGAGTAAAACTCAGAAAGGCTATTATTGGTTTTCACAGGCTTGGGTGAGACCAAATAATGATGGGAGTTGGCCAAAAGAATAATCTTTTGGTTTAGGATAAAAACTTAGGTTTTCGATATATGTTTTATATCTAGTTTTTATCCTAAGTATTTCCAAACTTTGCTTGGAATAGAGTAAAGTCGTGGGTTTTCGATCCACATCCGAATACGTATTTTCCTACATTGAAATCAAAAGCCAAATCAAGATCGTGGCGCTTCGCCCACACCCGACGAAAGGGAAACAACAGCATTTCCCTTCTCGACATCCCTTGCCGCTCCGACGAAGTGTTGTTCCTCATGCTATAGAGCGAATTTGCTATCGCCTCAGATTCGCCATCCATGGCTCAATCTGAGGCTATGTCGGCGTCCTGCCTCCATCACGCAAATTAGCTCAACGCATTCGGACACTTCCAACGGAGTCTATTGAGCCCGAAGATTCATTTGTTTTAGCAAACTCATAGAGTATTTTTTAAAACTAGGAATGTTCAATTTGAATTGAGGTAAGCAAAAAAATCACGTGAGTCCAGACATGGAT
>NZ_MCUF01000002.1:0-70263 GCF_002873615.1 Shewanella sp. 10N.286.51.B7 | reverse complement strand
TATGGGTTATGGGTTATGGGATGTCGATATCAAGTTGCTGACAAATATCTGCGATATTAGCTTCAACCCATTGATAGTTGATCGGGCCCCAATCTTTTAATTGATAATACCCTGCATTATGTCGTTCGCCATCCTGGATAAATGTAATCTTTACGCCAATATCTAACATGGCAGCTAAGGTATCTTGAATGGTTCTACGGGGCATTTTTGATATCTGATGTAACGACAACAAGTTTTGCTGTTGCTGAGAAATTAAATAGCACAGATACAGTTTACGTTAAAAAGCTTTATGCGCCTTTGAAATGAGTTTAGGTTCTGCAGTGTCGTTAACGATTGAATTACTAGAAGATCCCATAAATACTTTTTCCATGTTTAGGTATAAATTTCCATACGTAGATATCAATAAGCTATAAGATTGCGTATTGATTAGAAAGCATTTTATAGATTTAATTCTATATCAATAAGCGATTATTCATGCTTGATTAACAAACATATAATGCTAAGTTTCACTGATTAAAAGTCGCAATCGCCTATTGGCACAATAAGGACAATTAATGACTTCTACGTCTGATTTATCAAGTAATGCATCAACTGCGGCAGCAACTTCTCAGCAGCTAATTGAACAAGGTTCTGAGCACGCAGAAACGCCGACAGATAAAACATTGCTGACCCAGTCACAGTGGCAACCCTATAGCGATTTATCCTTATCTGCTGTTGATAAAAATTATCCAAAACAAATCGCAATACAAACATCAGGGCTTGTTGTGGTTATCATTGCAATCATTATGTTCATCATGAATATCGACAACCAAGCAGGAATATCTCATTCACTAACCGTTTTTACAGTATTAAGCTTATTAGGCGCAGGCTTGGTAAGCCTGAAACATAAAGCCGCTAAAAATCTTGGCTATGGCGTGCTAGAACATGAACTTGTTGTTCGAAAAGGACTCTGGTGGATATCGACAACGACCCTGCCTTTCACTCGCCTACAACATGTCAGTTTGTCACAAAATCCACTGCAAAGAAGGTTTTCTCTGGCAACGCTAAAATGCTTTAGTGCCGGCAGTGGCGCCGCCGAAATCTATTTACCTGGATTATTATTTGATACCGCTGAACACCTAAGGCAGCATTTATTGCATCAAGCCACGGCGTACCAATCAAAACAAAGCTCAGACACATCGCTACAAACAGAGCAAACAAACCAGCATTTAACACCAAATGACAATGTCATAGAAAGTGAACATGGCATTATGAATCAAGATCTAGATAAGGGTGTGGATGTTAATGTGGATGTAGATGTGGATGTGAATGTGAATTTAGCCTCTGAGACTAGCTCAAAAAAAGCACAAGGCGATAAGCAAGATGACTGAGTCTAAAGATGCGACTTCAGTCAATAAACCACAAAAAAGTCACGGCGATTTTAGCCAATGGCAATCCCTTTCGCCTTGGTCAATGCTCAGCTTTAGCTTTGGCACCGCTAAAGCTATTTTATCCAACGGTTATGCCATTATCCCTATTGTTTTTGCCGGCTGGAAAAATGGGTTTGATTTACAGTTAGGGCTACTAGCTGCCATAGTTTTGATGATTTTGTTGTCTGTATTTGCCGTTATTCAATGGCGTAAATACCGCTTTAAACTCAATGGTCAACAACTCAACATTAAACGAGGGTTATTGTTTACCCGCAAAGACGAAATCCCATTCAATAAAATCCAAAATATTCGATATGAACAGCCCTTTTACTTTAAGCCATTAAAGTTAGGCACCTTAGTCATCGAAACTGCTGGTTCAAAAGAAGATGAAGCTCATTTAGCAGCACTGAATGCTAGTGATGCAAACTTAATAAAACAGCAATTATTACAACTCCAATCAAGCTCAAACGAGCACCTTGGAGCAGACCAACTCGAAACTGGTCTATTCGAAACTGGTCAACTCAATAGCACCACTGCCAATGAAAATAGAATTGAAGACAATCCGCTAGAAGCTCACCGCCTTGATAGCGCACAAGTATCACAGTCTACAAGGCTTATTATCAAACGAGATTTAAAGCAGCTAATCCAGTTTGGTTTTTATCAAAATAATTTAATTTGGCTCGCGGTTATTGCCGGGCCCATCTTGGGGCAAATCAAATGGGAAGACATTGTTGAAATTCCGCTGGTGCAATATATCTGGACGAACATAGTTAGTTTTAGTGGCGAAAATCTCACCCTTCAAGTTATCTCAGCAGTCATCATTTTCGCTTTAATCTATAGCTTGTTTTCTCTTATCTCTATTATTGCAGCTGTGCTGAAATACTACCCCTATCGCCTGGAAAAAAGACTGAAAACTCTGCAGCGCAGTGGTGGCGTGATATCGCATCAGCAAGATGCTTTAGCGATTAAACGCGTGCAGTTATTACATTTCAGCCAACCGGTTCTTGCTAGGTTTTTTGGCGTATGGACAGTTTACCTAAAACAAGTAAAAGGCCAAGAGGTCGAGCAAAAAGCGGCGCAACATATGTTGATCCCCACTGTAAAAACCGCTGAAATAAGCACGATATTACAGCATATCCCTGAGCTTTCAGGAGGATGTAATTGCATCCCCAAAACCTACCAAAGCATTGCGTTTGCCTGGTTCACTAGACGTGGGTTTATTGCGTTTATCCCAGCGGCGCTGTTAACCGCAATTGAAGGGCTCGATATCTTCACAGGGATACTTTGGTTAGTAGCTTTCCTAGTGATGGGGTTAATCTATTTAAGATATAAACAATGGGGTTATGTCATCGAAGATAATGTCGTATGGCAACATAGTGGGCTTTTCAGTCGTAACTGGAAAAGAATCCCTTTCGAGAAAGTCCAACATGTATCCATAATTCAAACGAAGGCGCAAAAGAAAAAAGGTTATGCCTATCTCAAACTCGGATTAGCCAGTGGTAGCTTAACCTTGCCTTATATAAAGCAACTTGATGCAAACTTTATTGCTGAAAAGGCAATGGCACGTACTAAGTATGACTCGAGTAACTGGATTTAGGCTAGGGCGTATTGATCTTTTTGGTTGAGTTTTGTGCGCCAAAAATTCGCTGTAAAAATAACCTTGAAAGATCAACACGCGCTAGTCATCAAATGAGTTGTCAGTGATATCCTGACAGCTCATTCCACTAACTAAACCTTGAAAATAGCCTTTAATCAAAGGCACGATTATCAGTGTATGATCTAAGTGTTCCGCACCACTAATAACTGCTCAGTTAACTATTTGACCACTAATACTGGGCAATCAGCTTGATTAGCCACTTCTTCAGCAACGTTGTCATGTAAAAAATGAGCTAAACCTGTTCTTCCGTGGCTGGCAATCACCACCATACCAATATCACCACTATTGGCTTCTGACACAATTTCTTCAATTGCGTCACCGCGCCTGATCACAGTTTCAACAGGCAGATCAGTTTTAAGCTCTGCTAGTAAACTGCGCATTTTATCTGCGGCTGCTTGCTCCATGCTTTTAGCCAGTTCTTCGGGGGTAATCGCAAGGATCATGTAATTTTCATCACCTAAAGGCTGGTCAACCACATGTAGAATACGGATCCCTACTTGGTATAAATTCGCCATTTCAATGGCATAACGTAAAGCATGGGATGCTGTTTCAGAAAAGTCTGTTGGCCATAAAATATTACGTGTACGCATAATGATTTCCTCCTGCAGATTGAAAACAAATAAATAACTCATCTATATTGTTCAGATAACTCATGGTTACCGATACTGCTTAAACCTTTATCAGGTCGACGATACTCTCATTGAATATACCAAGTTTTTTTTAATTTATACTTAATATTTTTGCACTGATGACATGAGTAATGATTAAAGGATGAGCAACTTATCACACTATTACCCAGGCTGAGTTTGACCTTAGACACATAGTTAAACACGTACTTGAGCACTTATTTGAACACTTAACTTCAATCCAATTTTACCCACTAATAAAAGTGTAGTGTAAATCCATAATCACCTCCTTGATACAGCTCAAATTTCAAACTACTTGCTATTTATTCAATACTAGCTCATAGTAAACCGACTAATCAGTCGGTTTTATTTTATACATAACAGCAATCATGAAACATGGTTGATGCTAGGAGAATTTATGAATATGGCAGTCAGTGACAATCAGCAAACATCATTGCAGCTTTTACTGGAGCAGCAACGCAATGCATACCTTTCTATGCCAGCACCTAGCTATCAGTCACGTATAGAAAAGCTTAACAAGCTGAAAGCGGCATTACTTGAGCACAGTGAACAGTTCGTTAGTGCATTAGCCACTGATTATGGTCATCGTTCAGGCAATGACACCATGATTTCTGACATTATGCCGTGTATTAATAATATTAATTACTCGATTAAACACCTTAAGTCTTGGATGAAACCAGATAGACGTCATGCTGGTTTATTACTTGCTCCGTCTTCTGTCACCGTTCATTACCAGCCATTGGGTGTTGTAGGCATTATCGTGCCTTGGAATTTCCCTGTGATGTTAGCGGTAGGGCCTTTAATTACCGCTATTGCAGCAGGTAATCGTGCGATGCTTAAAATGTCAGAATTTACCCCTGCCACCAATCAGGTTTTAATTGCTCTATTGAGCGATATATTTTCCCAAGATGAAGTTGCTGTTGTAGAAGGTGAAGCTGATATCGCTGCTCAGTTCTCATCATTGCCATTCGATCATTTATTATTTACTGGCTCAACCACAGTGGGACGTCACGTTATGCGTTCGGCTGCTGATAACTTAACGCCTGTGACATTAGAGCTCGGTGGTAAATCGCCTGTTATCGTCGCGCCTGATATTGACATTCCAACAGCTGTTGAGCGATTAATCTATGGTAAGTGTTTAAACGCAGGTCAAATCTGTGTCGCGCCAGATTACATATTATGCCCTGAAGATAAAGTCGATGCGTTCATCAGTGAGTATCAAAAACGTTTCAATAAGATGTATCCAGATTTTGCCAATAACCCAGATTACGGCAATGTTATCAATGAACGTCAATATTCGCGTTTACTCGCTGTATTAGAAGACGCCAAACAAAAAGGCGCAACAATTCATCCCGCTGCAGAATATGCCATTGATGCTAATGTGCGTAAGTTACCGACGCAGCTGATCACATCTACAACTGATGACATGACTGTCATGCAAGAAGAAATTTTCGGGCCATTATTGCCGATCATTAGTTATCAAAATATTGATAAAGCCATTGGCTACATCAATAAAAATGAGCGCCCTTTAGCGCTTTATGTCATGAGTTTTGATAACGCGACCCAGCAACACATCATTCAAAACACTCATTCTGGCGGAGTGTGTATTAATGATACCGTTTTTCATGTGGCAGCAGATGATGCACCATTTGGTGGTATTGGACCTTCAGGTATGGGGCACTATCACGGTAAAGAAGGCTTCTTAACCTTTAGTCACGCTAAAACAGTGTTAAAAAGCGGTAAATTCAACTCGGGGATATTTGTCCACCCACCTTACGGCACAAAAATCCAAGCATTATTGATGAAAATGTTTTTACGCTAAGTTATCTTACGATATAACAACTAGTTAGTGTTTTACGTAAAAATACAACGTAAGTAATGTTTAAAATAGAAACTGGAGATTGCTAGATCGTTTCAGCATCTCCATTGACTATATCGTTAATGAAATAAGTAAAGGTCACCAATGGAAAGTAAAGCGAAGTCGAGTAAGACGGATAAAAAACAAGCGATTTTAGACGCCGCACTTATTCTGTTTGTTGAACAAGGTTTTCATGGCACCTCTACAGCCTCTATCGCCAAAAAATCAGGTGTCGCCACTGGCACCTTATTTCATCATTTCCCTTCTAAAGAAGCCCTGTTAAACCATCTATTTGTATCAGTTAAACAAGAGTTTGCGGACTCAATCACAGCATCAATGGCCAAACTTGCAGCCGACGAAGTGAGCATAAAACTGAACGATAATACGATCACGGGTTCAGCTGAGTTAAACGTGACTCATTCTATTTCTGCCGACGTTAATAACGCTGCGACCCTCAAACATAGTGCCAACAGCTTATGGCAACACGCTATCGACTGGGCGTTGCTTTACCCGATAAAACAGCGTTTTTTCTTGCAGTTTTCGCTATCTTCAGAAATCGATGCCACCATCAGAGCGCAAGCAATGAATAGCATTTTGCATTTTATTATTGAGCTTATCGCCAAAGGCCAACAACTTAATATCATAGCTAATTTTCCGTTAGCATTGATGCTTGAAAATTGTCACGGCCAATACCTCGCCGCGATTCGATACTTCACCGACAACCCTCAATGGGGTCACGATATAACTCACCGCGAAGCCAGCTTTGAGATGTTTTGGCGTTCCATGAAAGCGTAATCTTGTCGAAAGAAAATTCAAATCTACACTTTTGCAATTTTAACAAAAGTAATTTGTAATAATTGCTATTTTTGTAACGAAACCGATTAGCTAACATAGCCTCAATTCGCAAATCATTGAGGACTTATCATGACCGCTGCACTTTTTAATCCCATTAAACTCGGCAAACTCACGCTAGCTAACCGAATTGTCATGCCACCAATGACGCGCTCTCGAGCCAATAATACAGATGACTGCGCCACTGACATCATGGCAACCTATTATGCTCAACGTAGCAGTGCTGGGCTGATTATCGGTGAAGGCAGCCAAATTTCTGCTATGGCTAAAGGCTATGCTTGGACTCCCGGGATTTATTCAGATAAACAACTATCCGGCTGGAAAAAAGTCACTGATGCAGTTCATGCTAATCATGGCATTATGTTTGCTCAACTCTGGCATGTTGGCAGGGTCACTCACCCTGAAAACATTGGTAATCAGCAGCCAATATCGTCATCAGCAATCAAAGCTGAAAACGTCAAAGTATTCATCGATGATGGTAAAAATGGTCCAGGTTTTGTTGACGTCGTTGAACCAAGAGAAATGACACATGCGGACATTCAACAAGTGGTTGAACAATTTAAACAAGCCGCACTCAATGCCGTTAAAGCGGGCTTTGATGGTATTGAGTTGCATGCTGCTAATGGTTATTTAATTAACCAATTTATTGATTCTGAATCAAACCTGCGTACTGATGAGTATGGTGGCTCACTAAGCAACCGTTTACGCTTTTTAGATGAAGTGATCACAGCAATGGCAAGCGCTATTGGCGCTGATAAAATTGGGGTCCGCTTAGCGCCTTTGACCACACTTAACGGTACAGTCGATGCTTCACCAGAACTCACCTATACCGCTGCTGCTAAGTTACTCAATCAACATGATGTTGCGTATATCCATATCGCAGAAGCTGACTGGGATGATGCCCCAGTAATGAGTATTGAGTTTAAACAAGCGCTCAGAGCAGCTTTTAAAGGCGTGTTAATTTATGCAGGAAAATACACAAGTCAAAGAGCTACTACAGCTATTGAATCAGGTCTTGCTGACATGATTGCATTCGGTCGACCTTTTGTAGCGAACCCTGATTTACCAGCAAGAATAAAACATGGCCATACTTGGGCAAGTCATAATCCAGAGACATTATTTGGTGGTGATGAAAAAGGCTTAACTGACTATCCAAGTTATACATAGCTCCATTTTCACAATGCCGTCATACAGTTAGTTTGCTTTGCAATATCACTATTAACACAGGTGGAGATGTGCTTATTAACAGCACATCTGCTCAGAAGAATTAGGAATTGTTATGTTATTTTCAGAATTTCCAATGGCGAGCGGCACACTTGCCAATCGTATCGTCATGGCGCCAATGACACGTTCACGTACCACTCAACCAGGTGATGTACCTAATGATTTAATGGCTAACTACTATCAGCAGCGCGCTTCGGCAGGACTTATTATTGCTGAAGGTACGCCAATTTCAGCTGTGGCACGTGGCTACTCGTTAACACCGGGAATTTATAGCCAACAGCATATCGAAGGTTGGAAAAAGACGACGACAGCAGTGCATAAACAAGGCGGCAAGATTTTCTTGCAACTATGGCATGTCGGCCGACGTTCGCACACTGATATTGCTGGCCAGCAGCCAGTAGCGCCATCAGCAATTAAACAACCGGATCAGGTTTACGGTCCTTTGGCTGATGGAAGTTTCGGCATGGTTGAAACGTCAATTCCAAGAGCCATGACCATTGAAGATATTGAGCAAACCACCGCTGATTTTGTTCAAGCGGCACGTAATGCAATTGAAGCTGGATTTGATGGTGTAGAACTTCACGGTGCTCACGGCTATTTACTGGATCAATTCATGCGCTCTGTAAGCAACCAACGCCAAGATGAATATGGCAACAGTCAGCAAAATAGACTACGTTTTCCACTTGAGGTGATCAATGCTGTTAATGATGCCATTGGCGCTGACAAAGTGGCTATCCGTTTATCACCATTAGTGGGTGAAGGATTTAAAGAGGTTGATAGCGATATTATTGAAGTCACGGAGCTACTACTGAAGCAACTTGCGCCAATGAAACTTGCCTATGTGCATTTTTCCGAAAACATCGGCGATTACACCGAAGCAACTGATAGCTTTAGACAGAAAATTCGTGATATTTATCCAAACCCGATAATGGTTGCAGGTAAACTCACTCAACAAAGTGCACAGGCTTTGCTTGAAAAAGGTTATGTAGACTTAGTCGCCTTTGGTACGCCTTACGTGACTAATCCCGATTTAGTCCAGCGATTTAAGCAAAATATGGCACTTACAGAGTTTGATGCAGATGCCAGATTAACCCTCTATGGCGGAGACGCTGAAGGTTATACAGACTATGCAGCTCATACTTAAATAAGACTGGTTTATAACATACTAATTTATAACAGACTGATTGATAAAACTAAGTCATATAATCTAATTATTAAAAGTAGAGTGATATGAATTAGCCTAGAGTAATCACTACAAAAAAAGCGCTTATCGTTTATATAAACGGTAAGCGCTTTTTATTCATTCAAGCATATTTAAAAAGCTTGAAAGAAAATCCCAAAGGCACTAAATATTCCTACAAACCAAGCCAGTGAACGCATAGTGGCAATGCCTTTTAAATAAAGTAAGTGATAACTAACCCTTGCGATGACATGTACGATCGCCAAGGTCGACACTAGTGGGGTGACATTATCGGTAGCAAGCACTACAAGACAACTTATGCCAAAAACAATCAATGACTCAAACGCATTCTGATGCCCAGCTAATGCTCTAGCACCAACCCCAGTTAACTGTGCTTGTTGCGAACGTGGGTGAGCATTGTCATAACCGCCCAGTTTTGCCATAGCAACTGCCACAGGGCCTTTAGCCAAATAAGGTAATAACATAGCGATAAATAAACAGATAAGTAGAGTTTGCATTAATGCTTCCAAGCTTGCAGAGGACAATTAGCCGACAGTAAATCACTTTTTAGTGGCTTTAAAAAGGACTTTTCTACTCTCTAGATTTAAATTGTCAATTGCCTAGATTTAAATTGTCAATTGCCTAGATTTAAATTTTCAATTGTCTAGATTTAAAAATAACCGCTTATGAAGTGATAAATAGGCTCAGTTAGCTGAAATAAGAAATTTATTTCATTAACATAAAACTGAATTTAAATTGTTTTAAATCAACTGTAAAACGCTATTCTCGCCCTGCTTGGTTATAACATTTTGTTTACCTAACACAACTAATTTGAAATATCCCAGCCACCCTCACGGTCAATATAGTTACCTGCTATTAAGACAGATAACCGCGGACAGTATCTTTTAAGAGCAGCATCTTTTAATTAGTAGGAGCACATGTAAGTGTCTACTTACTCACTAATTAAGCTTACAACTCAATTGAACACTCAATAATATTGATTCACTTGAACGTTCAAATTTAAGCAAGGAACTATCATGAATACGAAAGCACAAACAGCACTTTCAGGTGCAGCACTTGCAATGGCAATGGCTGGGTTATCAGGTCAAGCAGTGGCAGGTGAATCTAATACTGCACCTTTAGCTGCGGGTGAAACCGATTTAGTCCACTGTTATGACGTCAATGTCTGTAAAGGACACAATGATTGCGGTACAGCTGATAATGCCTGTAAAGGCCAAGCAAGTTGTGAAGGAACTGGGTTTGTTGCTATGCCATCAAAGGCCTGTGGTGATGTTGGCGGTAAAGTCAAAGATGACTGGGTTGGTAAAATAACGAAGGCAGATTTGGTCCATTGTTACGGCGTAAACGTATGTAAAGGCCATAATGATTGTAAAGGCGCTGATCATGCGTGTGGTGGCAAAGCGAGCTGTAAAGGTTCAGGTTTTGTCAATACAACAGCTAAATCATGTGCTGACATCGGCGGTAAAACGGGTTAGCGATCATTTGAGCGAACATTCCAATAAGAGTTCGCTACTGTGAAAAAGTAAAAAGTGATGGCTTGGTAAGATTCCCCCCCTAATTGCCAAGCTATTAACTTCCCGCATCATGCGATGCGTTCAATAAGAGGTAAGCCAATGTCAGAACAGAAAATCACACAAGACTTTATTGGTTTTGGCTTAGGGTTACGCACGGATCATTTCGAGTATATTTTGCAGCACCAACCTGCTATCGATTGGTTTGAAGTCTTATCTGAAAACTACTTAGTTGCTGGGGGTAAACCTCGATACTATTTAGAGGCAATCGCAGAGCAATATCCGGTAGTCATGCACGGCGTATCAATGTCAATTGGCAGTACTGACCCACTGGATATGGACTACCTTAAATCTCTAAAAAAACTCAGTAATGACATTAATCCTAAATGGATCTCTGATCATATTTGCTGGACGTCAATTCATGGCGTTAACAGTCATGATTTATTACCTTTGCCCTACACAGAAGAAACCGTTAAACATGTGGCTGAACGAGTGAAAATAGCCCAAGACGTTTTGGGCAGAAGGCTGCTACTTGAAAACGTATCCAGTTACCTATCATATAAAGACTCAACCATGGATGAATGGGACTTTTTATCACAAGTTGCAGAAGAAGCTGATTGCCTTATTTTACTGGATATCAACAATATTTACGTCAGTGCTCGAAACCATTTTTTTAACCCACTAGATTACTTAAAAAAAATTGATCCTCGTCGTGTACAACAATTTCATTTAGCTGGCCACTCAGACTACGGCGAATATGTGATTGATACTCACGACCACGATGTACCGCCCAGTGTGTGGACATTATATCAAGCAGCGCTTGAGCGCTTTGGCCCCATCAGCACCATGATTGAACGAGATGCCAATATTCCAGATTTTCCAGTGCTATACCAAGAGCTGCTAGAGGCGCAGAAAATCGCTGAACTCACCTTGCCAGGACATCCTGCATTAAGCCAATCATCACTCGCCCCAATGGGAGCGATATCGCCAATGAGTACTAATGAAGATCTTATTCAGCATCCTTATCAGTTACCCAGTAAAAAGGTGGCCGTATGAGTCAACTAAGACAAACTCAACAAGCGTTTATGCAATATTTATTATCGGCCAAAAGCGATAATAACCTTGTTGATATCAGGGAGCGGGTTTCGGATCAAAAAGGAATTTCTGCAGACCATCGACTACAAATCTATGCCAATGCATATCGAATTCGTCTGAAAGAAACCATGGAAACAGATCATCAGATTTTAGGCCAATATTTAGGTGATGAACTATTTGATAAGTTAGCCATAGAATATCTCGACGCTCACCCCTCTTCAGCAACATCTCTGCGACAGTTTTGCGATAATTTACCAGCGTTTTTGCGCACAGATGACTTCTTTTGCCAATATCCTATTTTAGCTGATATTGCCCAATTTGAGCGTTTGTTACTCGCTGCTTTTGATGGCGCTGAGTCTACTCGAGCTGACTTCACAGATTTGCAGACTTTAGCACCTGAGTTATGGCCTGATTGCAGTTTACGCTTTCACCCAAGCTTACAAATGTTTAGCTGCAAAAGTAACGCTGTAGAAAGCTGGCAAGCACTTAAAGCTGAAACGGCTCCTGACGCCCCATATTATCAACAACAAAGGTATTGGGCTTTATGGCGTAACAGTGAAAGGTTGACTCAATTTGAATCATTAAATCAAAGCCGATACGCGCTATTAACAGGTTTTATTGAAGGAAATGATTTTGCCCATCAATGTGAGGCAATGCTGAATTGGTACGATGAACAGGCCGCACCTATGATGGTGCTGCAGACATTACAATCTTGGTTCAGTAAAGGCATTATCCGCGAGTTAGTCATTACTTAGAAACGAGTGCTTAGAAAATAGTACTTAGAAAATAGTGCTTAGAAACGAGTGCTTAGTGCTAGTGCTTAGTGCAAAAATTGGCTTTTAGTTTTAGTCCTAAAATCAGGCTATATCGCTTTCGGTAAAGTTACTTTTAAACGTAAAAGCGTATGCCGAGTCACCATTTTCTCTTAAGTGCATTAACCTTTCTTTTGCTTCGTGAACATCAGGAGTATGCCCTTCAGCGACCCACCACAAAACATAGCTGTCTTCAGATAAGCGTTCAAACCACTCGCCTTTTCGGCGCATAAAATCGCGATAATGGGTGCGAAACATAAAGTTTTTTAGCGATTCAACATCTTCCCAAACGGACATATTGACAATCAAGCTCGGATCATCGAATACTTGAATTTGGGTGGCATCTCCAGACTCATCTTGCAGTCGCCATACAAAACCTAAACTCGCCTCCGCAATGCCATTGACCTCATCAAGATTATCAACAAAGTCTTTCATCTCTGGAGCTTCTAGTGGGTATTTACATTTTGCGATATTTAACTGTGCCAGTTTCATTTGCAATCTATTCCTTTAGCCTTCTATTTTTTAAATAACCGATTCTTTTGGCAGCCACAACTTAACGCTAAGTCCACCTTGTGCACGATTTTGCATGGTAATATGACCGCCGTGAGCTTCTACTATTTCACGACATAAAGGCAGGCCAATTCCGGTACCTGACTGTTTAGTTGAATAAAACGGTAATAACGCTTGAGACAGCACTTCACTCGACATACCGCTACCATTATCTTCGATAGTGATAATAATGCCTGCTAGAGGATGATTTACCTGTTGAAAGCTTAAGCTGACTTTATCTTTATCAGCTCCCGATTCATGGGCATTTTTAAGTAAGTTAATCAGTACTTGTTCAAGCTGAACGCAATCTAATTCAATTGCCATTGTTGGTAAATCTGAATTCAATTTAAAAGCGTATTGCTCAGCTAATTGTTCAATCAAGTTATCCCAATTGACAATGGTTTTTCGAGGTAAGGGTAATTTGGCAAACTCTGCATAATGAGAGATAAATTGACTTAAATGTGCCGTACGGTTTTCGATGGTGTCGAATATCAACTCAAGCTTGTCGTTATTAACGTCCTTGGTTAACACTCTTCCTGAATTCACCATAGACGCTATAGGTGCTACTGAGTTGTTCAATTCGTGGCTGATAATGCGGATAACCTTCTTCCACACCGCCACTTCTTGGCGATTAAGTTCTTTGGTCAGCTGCTTTAGTAATATTAAATGGTGTTGTTGATTGTTTTGGCTGAACTTGCCCCGTGAGATATGCCAGGTCTCAACGTCATCATCACTACTATTTGGGTTGTCACCATCAATTGAAAATAGCCCTTCATGCTCGCTATCGAGTGCTTGCTTGAGCGCATGAGGTAGCTCTGCAATTAAATCAGATAACAACATACCTTCAATGCGTACACCTTGGTTAAATAAGTGTCTTGCAGCGTCATTGGCATAGATAATTCGTTGATTGTCATCCACCAGCAACATAATGTTGGGTGAGTTTTGAATAACTTTATCGAGCATCAATTCACGTTGATAGATGAACTGCCGTTCATTACGCAGCTTTTGCGATGCTTGGTTATACAGCTCTGCAATGGCGTCTAATTGTGGTTCGCCATAGCCATGTAACGATACGCTAAATTCATTATCTTTAAAGTTGAGTAAACCCACTTCTAATGCACTTAAACTATCGCTCAACGTTTGAGTAAGCCACATACTGATTAAGAAACAAATTCCCGCACTAATGACAATCGCCAGCCATAATTGTTCAGGGCCAAATGAAAACCAAATACTCCAACCACATAGTCCGCTGACAGCCAGGCTTAAAAGATTACCAAGCACTAACTTACTTCGAAGTTGCAGCGTATTTTTCATTATCTATGTTCACTTTTATTCGCATTTAATAAAGTCATCGCCATGGGCTACTTAGCAGAAAGGCCGTATTTATCCATACGGCGATAAAGTGCTTGGCGGCTTAAACCTAAAGACTTAGCCACCCTCGCAATCACACCATTATGAGCGATAAGCGCTTGTTCAATTTGCAACTTATCGGGTTCAGATACTGGCATATTCTTAGTTGATACAGGCGTAATCTCTTGAACTGTTGTATTGACGATTACAGATGTCAGCCCTAAATCAGCGCTGGTTAATACGGCATTTTGTGTCAGTAAAACCGCCCTTTTGCAGACGTTTTCAAGTTCTCTGACATTGCCAGACCACGGGTGTGATAATAATGCTTGCTGAGCAGGTTTATCAAAGCTAAACCCTTCACCAACAAAATGCAGTGCTAACGGTAAAATATCATCCACGCGCTGATTAAGTGGTGCTAATGGCAGCTCAATCACGTTTAAGCGGTAGAATAAATCTTCTCTAAACAGGCCATTGGCAATATCATCTGCTAAGTCTGCATTGGTTGCGCTGATCACGCGGACATTCACTCTACGAGTTTGATGACTTCCAAGACGTTCAAATTCACCAGTTTGCAGCACGCGTAATAGTTTCACTTGCCCAGATAACGGCAAGTTACCAATCTCATCTAAAAATAGTGTTCCGCCGTCAGCGGCTTCAAAACGGCCTATGCGAACTTTGTTTGCACCAGTGAACGCGCCAGCTTCAGCGCCAAATAATTCGGCTTCCAGTAAATCCATTGGCAATGCGCCAATGTTCACTTTGATAAATGGCTTATGACTTAATAATGAGTTGGCTTGTAATATATCAGCAATTTTATCTTTGCCTGCACCATTAGGGCCCGTAATCATCACGGACACATCAGACTTGGCCACTTGTAATGCTAAATCAATACAGCGCTGCATTACGCCGCTGCCAAATACCATACCGCACAAGTCAGCATTGTTAATGGCACTCATGCGATCAGAATCCACGCGGGTCAGTTGATTATTTTGCTTAGAAAGGTGATAAATCGACAACAGATTATTGATGCTGGTGAGCAGCTTGGCGTCATCCCAGGGCTTGCCCATGTAATCGGCAGCGCCTGCTTTAACCAATTCAACAGCGGTTTCTAATTGTGTCCACGCCGTCATTAAAATAATCGGTAAATTGGGCTGCTGCTGGCGTAAGGCATAAAACAGCTGCTTACCTTCTTCACCAGAAGTTGTATCTTGAGTAAAGTTCATGTCTTGAATAACAAGACTAATATCTTGTTTAGATACAATATCTAAGGCTTGCTCTGGCGTTTCACAGCTCAATGCTCGATAGCCATGGATGTCTAACATCAACGTCAGTGCGCTGCATATAGCATGGTTGTCATCAACCACTAAAATACTATCCATGTGTATTATGTGTTCTCTTTGTATGTTCTGGCGTTATGTAATCCAGATAACGTTACTGTAAAAAGGTCTCTTTTGCGAGAAGCTTAAGCATGTATCAACCTAAGTTAGCATAAGGCCATAGGATTATTTTGAGGTTAATGGCGACGACTCACCATTAACCTCTGATGTTAGTTAAACGCTGCGAGTTGCCATTGCAGGTGATATTTTTGCCGCCTTCAACGCGGGGAAAATCACTGCCAATGTCGTCACGATTAACAAGCCAGCAATAGCGGCAATAGGATAAGTCATGGGTAACATGGGTAAACTATATAAACTCATTAATTGTTGACCTAATTGCAATGACAATAAGCCACCAATCACTCCACCAGCAAGACAAATCATGTAGTTTTCAACCATAAAGAAGTTAACAATATCGCGTTTTTTCGCCCCTAAAGCACGGCGAGTGCCAATCTGCTTAGTACGACGCTGAATATTGAACATCACCATCCCTGTTAACCCTAAAGCAGTAATCAACAGCAATAAAATCACCATCATGCTGAGTAAGGTTGCCATTAATCTATGGTTGCTATAAGACTCTTTCTTCATATCGAGTAGTGATGAAAAACCATCAATAACGCGATTAGGGTTTTCAGCATGAAACGCTTTGACAATGGCTTCTTCTAGAGCGGGAATATGTTCAGGTAAAGCACGTACCATATAGGTTTTATTCTTCAACCCACCGCCAAAATCAATATTTTGAATCACGCTATATTCAAAATTCTCATGATTAACCCAAGCCCCTTGTAGCTTTTCAATCACGCCAATAATTTCGATGGTTTGTGCACCTTGATACATGATTTTGCCAACGGGAGATTCATCTCCCCAGAACTCTTCAGCGAGAAGTTTCGATACCATCGCTACCATGCCGCTTTGATCAAGTTGAGTATTGATTTCTTCAGGACGAAAATTACGCCCTTCGATAAGCTTAGCGCCCATCACATTGAGTAAATGTTCATTACCTAAATACAAAGCAAAGCCAGGCATACTTTTGGCGGTGTCTTCATCGGCACTATCAACATAGCGATCCATCCAACCGCTACCACTGAGTGGCATCATGTTGGTTGAACTGGCATCAATGACATTGGGTAGGCCACGTAATATTTGTTGGTCGATAACATTTTGCTGAATGTTATCGATAGCAGGGTCAAAATTATAAACGTTAAAGCTTAAAACTTGCTCTTCCATTAAGCCCGAATCACGCTGCATCATGGTTAAACGTTCATGAATAATAAAGCTGGCATTAGCCACAATCGCAACTGACAAAATAATCTGTAACAGCAACAACACAGGACCACTTTTGCTGCGCATTAAACTCGATAAAATAGGTTTGATATGTAACATGTTGAATTCCTTTCTTTGCTCACTACTGCGCTTTTAAATACACGCTAGGCTTAGTGCGGCACACTACCCAAGCAGGATATACACCTGCCAGTACTGCCGTAGATATGGCAATTAGTGGTGTGATAATCCACATGCTGGTATCTAACCCTGTGACACTCGGGTCGACATTAAACTCGGCATGCAGCACAGTTAATGCCCCCCAAGCCCACAACAATCCTACAATGCCGCCAATAAAACCGATTAAGCCCACTTCCACCATATACTGGGAAAATATCTGCCCACGGCTGGCACCAATGGCGCGGCGAACACCCACTTCTGGCGCGCGTTTTAAAAACTTAGTTAGCAATAAACCTAAAATATTGACCAAACACACACTCAAAAACAGTACGCTGAGGCCGACTAAAATTTTGTTATCTCTTGGCACTACATCATTATTCTCAAGCCATAGCGCCACATCACTAATTTGAAAAGACTCTTGTGGAGTTTTAGCTGTATCAGTGAAACGACCAAAGCTGCGTTGTTGTTCAACATACTGAGCAAGCCAAGTTTGCAACTGTTGCTTGTCGGCAGCCGTTGGTAATAACGCCCAAAACTGAATCCAGGTTTTTTCAGAATTTAAGCGGTCTTGATAGGTCAACATTGGCTCAAATTTCCAGCCACTGGTATTGCCCCAAACATCAAACTCTTCTTGCTCAGTCAGTGAGAATGGAATGAACACCTCTTCAGCATCATTGAATGCACCGTTCAGAGGATCATAGTATTTAGGTTGTGGATTCCATTCTTTAATCACTCCCACCACTTGGTAAGGCTTACGATTAAGGTAGATGGTTTTACCGACACTGTTTTGTCCATCAAAAAACGTTTGATTGAGTTTCTCACCGATCACCACTTGATAAGCAGGCTGACTATCGACCGTTTTACTCCAACGTTCACCATATAAAAATGGCACCTCGAAAATGCTAAAAAAGTCTCTGTCTGTGATTCGAATACTTTTTAACACAGGCTCAATATCTTGATTATCAGATTGCATCGCCAGCCCAGTGCGAAATGATGCAGCCTTAAGCGCTAACTCGTTATTATTACGTAGATTAATGGTATCTGTGTAAGTAATATTTGACTGAAAATCATCCCAGGTATCTAAGCCTTGGCTCCAAAGCTGAATGGAGTTGATGCTATCACTTCTGTCTCCGGCAGGATTATATGACATGGTTTTGTAAACATTGAGCGTAGTAATCGTAATCCCAATACCAATTGAAATCGCTAAAACCATTAGCATGGATAGCATTGGGGTTTTCTTGATGCTGCGCCAAGCAAGATCGCAATAATATAAAAACATAAGCTTATCTCCTACTCAGATTATCCATTGCTACTTGCAGCTTGTTGTAAGCCAGCAGCTTGCTGTAAATCGGTTACAACAGATTGATCGGCTTTTTGATACATAGAGAAGTCACACACTTGGCCATCAACGATTTGAATATTGCGCTGGGCACGTCGAGCCAATTCTGCATCATGGGTCACCATAATAATCGTGGTTCCCGTTTGATTGATGTTTTCTAGTAGCTCCATCACTTGGCGCGCCATTAAGCTGTCTAAATTACCCGTTGGCTCATCGGCTAATAGAAACCTTGGCTCGCCAGCTAAGGCTCTAGCAATCGCAACACGTTGCTGCTGCCCACCTGACAATTGTGACGGTAAATGCTTCATACGCGCTGCTAATCCTACTTGCTCTAACGCTGATTCCACCCGGCGATTACGCTCAGCGCGATTAAAACCACGATAACGTAAAGGCACTTCAACATTTTCAGCTAAATTAAGATCAGGGATAAGGTTAAAACCTTGGAAAATAAAACCAATTTTCTCATTTCTGACTTTAGCGCTGTGGTTATCGCTTAAGTTAGATACATTGACACCATCAAGACAGAATTCGCCAGAGGTAAACCCTTCAAGTAAACCTGCAATATTCAAAAAGGTGGTTTTTCCTGAGCCTGATGGCCCTGTAACCGCAACAAACTCCCCCTCTTCAACTTCAAGATTAAAGTCACGTAAAGCATGAGTTTCTACTAAGTCCGTTTTAAATACTTTGCTAATATTTTTCATTGATAACATGTGTTCTTTCCTTGTTTAACTAGCTAATGCTTTAGCGCTAGTTATCATTATTTATTCTATAAGTTGGTTAATAAAATGGTTCTTTACAGTGCTAAAACTGCACAATAATCTGTATGGCAGTGGCAAAATCTAATTCAAATAGCACCTGCACTATGTCGCTGCTTAATCCATAACTAACCTGATCTGCGAGTTGATCTGTTAGGTCAATAATTTGAAAACTAAATGACAACCAGTTAAAGCTTTCATCTATGCGATAACTCACCGCTAAACTCAAAAACATCAACGCGATAAAGCCAGTGATTGGTTTTGTTTGAGATAATTTCATTGTGGTGTCCTTACTTAATGCTGTTGTAATCCAATAGGGTTAACATTTATCTAATTTGAATCTGTTCATCGTTTCTAAATGCTTCGGTGCCAGACACCACCCATACATCACCTTCTTTACCACCGTCGACGATTTCAACTTGGCTCATGCTTCTAGCGCCTAGTATCACTGGCGTTTTAACTGCCATATCTTGATTCATCACAAATGCAGTTGAACCACCACGATTTAAAAAGTCACCACGTTTTACCATTAATACATTCGGGCGATTCTCTAATAACACCCTTGCTGATAAACGTTGGTTTTGACGTAGTGATAAGCTCGGTTCAGGATTAAACCTAACTCGCGCGGTTACCTCACGATTTCTTACTTCAGGTGAAATAGAAGACAAGTGACCCATAACATTGACGCTGCCAAAACTCAGTTCCACTTCCATGCCAATACCTAAATCGTCTGCGTAAGACTCAGGTACAGCAAGCTCTGCTTCAAAGGCGCTTAAATCCACAACCGTTAAAATAGGCTGACTGGCACCAATTCGTGCTTTTTGTTCAACCAACCAGTTACCAATAATGCCCTTAACCGGTGCCTTAACTTCTAATGCTGAGATCTGACGAGCAAGCTCAGTCACAACCAAGGCTTGTCTATCGACTTCCAAAGCGCGATTTTTCAGTTCGAACGTTAAGGTATCGCGCATCAAATCGACTTCTTGAATCGCATGCTGATGCATTAAATTAGCTTTGCGTAACTCATCTTTACCTTTCTCAAAATCAATTCGGCTAATCAAGCTGTTTTGAATCAATTGATCGCCTCGGCGGCTTTCTCTGTCTGCGGCTTCCAAATCAACTTTCGCCATATCCAGTATTTGGGTGACTCGTAATTGCTCACGGCGTGCATCTAACTTGGCGCGCTCTAAATCACTTTCCATTGCGGCATATACCGATTGCTCTTGTTGAAAACGACTGCGTAATTTAGGGCTATCGATTTGAGCAACAACTTGGTTGGGTTCAACTTGATCACCAGGCTGACTCAATAGCGTCACGACACCTTGTTCAGTGCTATACAAAATAGGCGCATTGGCCGCAACGATTTTACCTGTGGTAGCGATATCACGAACCAAAGTGCCACGAGTTACCGTGGCTAAACGTAAGTCTTTGCTTTCAATTGAACGAATCGATGAATCATGTCCAATGCTTGCCCACACTAAGGCGCTCATTAACACACCTACTGTGCCAATAATGACTGGCATACGGAGTTTTTTAGAAGCACTTGGCTTAACGACAGTATCTTGTCCGCTGGTATCTTTAATCATCTCAGTTCCTTGAAACTCGCTAGATAATGTCCGTTAGATGGTTATCTAGTCCGCTAATTCGATATTGATACCTAACAGATAGCACAGGGCGTGCCAGAAAATTAAAAACAATTAAAATCATAAACTTAATTAAATTGTAGTTCTTTTAACGCAATAGAATGTGTCCGCGGACACACTGAAAAAGTGTCCGCATAAAAGGAAAGTGTCCGAGCGGACACTTTATTGGCAATAGGTGAATCACAACAGGAAAGGTTATGTCTTATACTTTAGAGCTTGGATCTTATCTCGCTGTGTTTTGATAACAGCTAAACATATCGCTTGTGAGTATAAATCAGATGTCATTGCGCTCTGACGTTATCTAAAGCGTCACAAAGTGCTTGCACACCTAGTATGGCTCTTGGGGAAGCGCGATGCAGTAAATCCGCATTAAGCTGATAGATATGATTATTTTTTACTGCGGGTAATTCAGGCCACGTTGACCAATCGACACCAATCACATTACCTTCATCTTGGCTTTGAAGAATCACTTCTGCACCGGTTAACAGTACATTCTCAACGCTTATCTGTGGGTATTCACTGGCAGCATCGATAAATACATTCTCGCCATGACAAGCACTGATAATATGCTCTATCCAACTGCCCTTTGATACCGTCATTAATGGCGTTGACCATAATTGATAAAAGACTTTCACAGCAGGCTTTTGTTGGTTTTCACTGCGAATGAGCGATAACTGTTTGCGGTAATCATTAGCCACTCGCTTAGCTTGCTGTTGATTCCCTGTTAGTTCACCTAATTGTTCTAGCTCTTTGGCCACATCATCTAGGCTTTTAGGATCGCTATTAAACACATTAAAACCTAGCTGTTTTAATTGACCAATGTCTTCCATTTTATTGCCACTTTCCCACACCACAATAAGGTCTGGATTTAGCTCAATCACTCGCTCCATCTGAATGCCATAATAGCCGCCAATACTCGGGATATTCTTAGCTTGCTCAGGAAAGTCTGCATGATCAGTGGTAGCAACAATCGTCTCGCCAGCTCCTATGGCATATAGCATTTCTACTGCATGAGGAGATAACGCAATCACCCGTTTAGCAGGAATACTTTTATCTACTAAAGCTTTGTTTACTATGTCTTTGTTTACTATATCTTTGCTCACTAAAGCTTTAGTTGCTAACACTTCTGTAGCCACTGCATTGCCACAAACGCCTAGTACCGATAACGCTAAAGTGAAACTTAAGGTGAATATAAATCGATGAGCAACAAAATGAGCCACTAAAAATCCTTTGATAAGTGAAGTCACGGTTAATGTAACCAATAACGTAAAAATGAATCCAGTTTTAATAAACCAGCGCTAAAACGCTATTCTAGCAATTTGTTAAGACTATTGAATGCGTTATAACACGAGTTCACTGGGCCAGCCATATTGCTCGATTAAGTCTTGAAGATTCTTAGGTCGGTATTTGGGGTCATTATCCCAACGATCTTTTACCGATTGATGGATCAACATTGGCAGACCCATTGGGGCCATATCTCGATACAGTTTACGTTTAATACGATAAAAGCTACGTCGCGAGTTATGCAATTTAGCTAAAGGGGTTGGTGAAACCTGATTAATTAAATGTGCCTCAATACTTAAGCTATTCGCTTGAGCTTCAGACAACATCCATAACAAAGCATTATCCGATAACATTTGCCCATTCTTGTCAGCTTGGTAGCTGCCACCAATATTACTGTGGGCCCCCGCAAACCAAACTTGTTTCATATCCATGGTATTTTTAGGTTGCCAAATTGTCGGCTCGAAATCTTGTCGATGCTCATCAATCGCCAGTGCATGGCGTGCCACTTTGACATTGCTGCCAATTTTCGTGTCATAAAACTCATCTTTATCTTCAAACAAGCCTAAAAACGAGCTGGGGATCCCCATTGCGCCCACCGTGTCCCATACACCAACAAACTCAATATCTCGCGAAGGATGCGAATGCTGCTGCCTAAATGCCAATGACTTCGCGCCATCTGGTGCATATGCTGAAGCTTGGGTTTTATAGTGGTCAAAAGCTTGTTGAATGAGCTTGGCATCAGGGCGTTTTACGATGCCGCAGTTATTAATCAGTCCACACAAGCAGCGCATGGTATACGAGCCTCGGCTGAAGCCAAATAAGTAAATGGCGTCACCCGCTTGATAATTTTGCACAATATATCGGTAGCCATCGACAATATTTTTATGCAGACCTCTTCCGGTTGCGCCACCAATGATGCCGTCGTAATAAGAGCCTACTCCCCAGTCATAAAATACCTGTTGGGGAGTGCCATCGGCAGCGACGGGGCTAATGGCTCTCGCTAGACGCAGCACATTGGTCGCTTGATCTTGGTTAATGTCTTCTTCAGGTCGGTTCCAAGTACCGTCGGCACATATAATAATTCGCTTGTTCATTACTCTTCCTTGAAGGCCCAGTTGCAGCTCTATATCGATATCTGTATCTATCGCAATAGCAATAGCAATAGCAATAGCAATAGCAATAGCAATAGCAACGCAGTCATAGCTGCTTAGCTATATCGATAGCAATAGCAATAGCAACGCAGTCATAGCTTATTAGCCATAGCCATAACAGCATCACCGTATTAGATTTACAGGATAACTCACTTACCGTTTAACGCTGATTAAGCTTGTTCGACTTTTCGACAATAGTCATTAGTGCAAAAGTATCGTTTACTCAATATGACTCATACACCTAATTCTCCAGTAGTAAGGAATGGCCATGTTAACCACAGATAAATCGGTATTAGTGATCATTGATGTTCAGGGTAAACTTGCCCAAGTCATGCAACAATCTCCCGAACTCCACAAACAACTGGGCATTCTTATTCAAGGAGCGCAGCTGTTTGATATGCCAATTTTATGGGTTGAGCAATTGCCCGATAAATTGGGCGGCACCACAGAGGAGTTAGCTGCACTACTGAGTAAAACGACTCAAGTTATTCCAAAGTCATATTTCAGCGCTTGGCAAAGTCCAGAGTTTCAGCAGCAGTTAGCCAGACTTAATCGCACAGATATTATTCTTGCCGGTATTGAAACCCACGTTTGTGTTTACCAAACCTGCCAAGATTTACTCTCTAATCGCTATAACGTCCATCTTGTCGCCGATGCGGTATCTTCACGCACTGTTGAAAACAAACAACTGGGTATTCAAATGATGACGCAATTAGGCGCACGAACAACCAATACTGAGTCATGCTTATTTGAGCTACAGCATCAAGCCAGTGGCGAGCGATTTAAATCACTGCTAAAGCTGATTAAATAGCCGTTAATAAATATAAAAACGCCAATATATGACTTTTGTCATCTGAACCCATGACAGTTCTCACTTATTTAGATTTACCTTCTTTTCTACACTGGCTGCATCTGAAAAACAACGTGACAGCCGTTAAGTTGGAACAAAAAGGAGCTAAACATGGGTTGGGAATATGTCGCAATATTAAGTCTTTGTGTTGGTGCTATTAATCAAATAGTGCCAGTGATTTTAGCCATAATCGAAAAAGACAACACGGATAGTTAAACTTACTATATTTGTTTGCTAACAATCGTTAATAGCAATTGTTAATAGCAATCGATAGCAGATTTATTTGTTAGGAATAGCTAGTCGAAATAGCCAGTAGCGGTCGCTAAGATACAATATAAAAGAGCACCATAATGTGCTCTTTTTTATTTTCAAAAGCCTAAAAATGAGAATAATTCAAAGCAACTGTCAGCCAAAGTGGACATTCAGATTATTAATTTTGTATTATTTTTATTCAATTTGAACATCTGAATTTTGTAATAAGCTAAACTAGTTGATAGTTTTATGGAAATGATTGTATTTCTGTTATTATTTATACCCATGTTACCTCAAAATGCTTTGTCAGGCACAAGCTCGGATAACAATGCAAGGCGTAAGCTGAGTTAATTGCTATTCACTTTTCAAAGCTTACAACGTAGCAATGGTTTTCGAGCTTGCGCCCCGTAGGGCAAGGCAAATAGCACCAATCTGCGTTGTTATAAAATATCTATGTAGAATAACTATACTTCAATTTTATGCCTAGCATCTTGGCACTATTTGCCTTGCTGACTTTGCATCTTGAAGTATCATGGGTATACAACCAAATAATCATAATTTAATGGATTAGCATCAGTCTATCCAAGTTCATATGCCATAGGTAAAAATATGATTAACCACTTCACAGTCCTCGGTGTTAAAGCCAGTGCCAAAGAAGACGAAATAAAAAAAGCCTATAAACGTTTATCAAATAAGTTACACCCCGATAAACTGATTAATGCTTCAGAAGAAGAAAAACATCTTGCAGCGCAGCAGTTGCATCGGGTCAAAAATGCCTATGATGTTTTGTCTGATAAAAAATTAAGAACTGCCTTTATTAAAGATTTTAATAATGTCATCGTGACCAATCCTACAGCGGCAATGACCGAGCTGTGGGACCAATTTTATTCTTGAGAAACCCATGAGCAAACCACTTAATATCTCACGTATTAATGAGTTAAAAAATAATGCCTATGACAATATCGAGTCGTATAACGATCCCGATAGCCCTGAAGCATTAGCTAAATTTACTGACTCAATGAAAGCGATCTTATTAGCGGATCCTTCGATGCTTGCCGCTGTGCCAGAATACTTACCTGTGGCGCTATTCAATCGAGTTCGCTTTTCAGATGCTGCCAAAACCAAGTGGGCAACATGGATTGATACTGCGACGATGCCGTCGTGGGATGAGTTTAAAGTAACGATTCAATTTAATAATGATGATGTGCCTTTAGTGCTGGCAGTACGCAAGTATAGTGAAGAATTACTGATTGAGAGCTGCGCCGTGGTGTACTTACTTAACACCCAAGATAATGTGGTAGCGCCGAGTAAATCATTCAGTAGTGCTTCAGACTCAGATTCATCTGACGACGGTTATGATCCATACAATGATGATGGTGATTATGACGACAGCGATGAAGAAGGCTATTACGATCAATATGATGACGAGGAGCGATAATGAACAACCTTATTGAACTCACAGCAGCAGAGATTAAAGATCTTGCCGATGTCGAGCCGCAACAAGCCAGTAAGCGCTTTGAAATTATTGCTAATACCATGTCG
The DNA here is from genome assembly GCF_002873615.1 of Shewanella sp. 10N.286.51.B7. Classification (NCBI taxonomy): domain Bacteria; kingdom Pseudomonadati; phylum Pseudomonadota; class Gammaproteobacteria; order Alteromonadales; family Shewanellaceae; genus Shewanella; species Shewanella sp. 10N.286.51.B7. The sequence continues at coordinate 44,466 of NZ_MCUF01000002.1, read as the reverse complement.
GATGATCAACTGGTTGATGTTATTGAGCACATGGATATTGTGACCTTAACGCAAATTAACAGTCACCATGATATTTCATGTCCATCAATCATGTCTGAGTTGATGTCGCCAGAACAAATCCGTGACATCGTTTGTCAGCAGCCACTGTATTGGGAAGAGCAAATTAAAACCAATGCCGATGAGCTCATGCACCATACATTTGAGTTTCTGACTTACCTCATTCGTATTCAGGGAACAGAAGAAAAGCAAACCGCTATTTTAGAATGTATTGCTGAAGATCCAGCTGGATTATTCTACTTGTCAATTCCGTTTATTGAGCTAATCCTTGCACCATCTGGCGAGCAAGATGGTAATTCGATTTACGAGAGTTTCGATGATGAAGATGATGGCGAAACTGTAGGCTACAGTAACTGGCAGGCAGATGAAGAAGCTCACAGCTTAGCGATGGACGACCCACGCAGCTTATTCGCCCTGATTAAACAACTTGCACCTAGTGTGGCTTCATCAATTAAGAACTTGCTACGTAATGAAAGTTCTGGCTGGGAGCAAATCATCGGTAAATTCGTTAATGAGCTTGTTCTACAAGCGAAAGAGAAAAACGAAGTAGCTGATGAATACGCTGAAGTCGATGACATGTTTACTTTTCTTGATTAAGGAATCGACTTAATGCAATTAGCATTACGTGATAATAACCAAGGTCCCTATTTTAGTCGTGTACTTGAATATGGACGTGCAGAAGAACGCTTAACCGATGAACATGTGACTCAAATAAAATCCAAAGCGATTTTAATGAGTTTGAAACTGGCAGATAAGTTTTATAACAAACACAAAATGCATTTGCTTGAGCATGCCGCTCACGATGTCATTGGTGTCGTAAGTATAGGACTTATTGCGCTAACAGGTGAAGAACCTGTCGCTTCAGTCGCTTTACTGCAAACGCCCGATGGCGTACTTAAGTGTTTTCAAAAAGGCTGGAGCATGCTGACAACTGTCAGTAAACACATGCACGGAAGTGATAATTCGCTTTACGGTGGTATCAATCAGCTCTTGTTAGAGAAAATCTCTACTCCACCCGATACTGAAGAATGGTTAGGCTGGCAAGATTATCAAACAGCGCTGAAAGATCATCAAAACCAAGAAGCCACTAAGGTTTTATTAGAAACCTTTTACGCTAAAGTGGAGCTTGATCCTTTATTTAGCTTGGGCTTAGAAAGCGTATTAGCTGAAGCCGTTTTGTACCGCATTATGTTTGATGACGCCAGAGTGCGTGAAGACATGAAAAAGCGTTTACGCAAAATTGAATTAGATGAAAAATGGTTCAGTGTTGATACGATTACGCTCCATACTGAGCGTGCGCTAAGTCATTTACCCGACGCTTTAGCACAAACCATACGCGAAGACTTAGGTAAGCATTTCTATAAAGAGTTATTGCGTACCCTCAAGTTTGCCAAGAAATATCGCGAGTTAGCTCTTGATGATGCAAGCCCTGAAAAACTTGAACGATATGAGCAAAAACATGGCATGCAAGGTGTACTTTTAGGCTGGCAAGATACTATTGAATTCTAGAGACTGAATTCTAGAAATTGAATTCTAGCGATCAAATGCTAACTTCGGAAATCAGCTAATTACTGAGACAAACTTTAAGGACAACGAAGCTAACTTCGTTGTCCTTTTTTATTGCGTATTCAATTTGCCGAAAGTATCTCACTCACTATCAGGTTGATCTAAATCCAGTTAACCACGTATTCTTAATAAGCCGTATTATTGAAGCAGATGAATGAAGAATGAGTCTTCAGCAGTACCTCTCTTTCCTTCAAAATGAGTTGTCACTATGAGTAAAGAAGTAGCCAAAGTTCCAAGTAGTCGTTTTTCCAGACTGAGTAAAATGGGTGGTCTTGCCTCACGTTTAGCTGGAAATGTATTGCTGGAAGGGGCAAAGCAGCTCAGTAAAGGCCAATCACCTAAACTTCAAGAACTGGTTCTTACGCCTAAGAATATTTCTCAAGTAGCAGAAAAGCTCGCCCAACTTCGCGGCGCGGCGATGAAAGTCGGCCAAATGATTTCAATGGACACTGGGGACTTATTACCCGCAGAATTAAGTGAAATCATGGCAAGGCTGCGTGATGATGCTAAAGCCATGCCTCATAAACAATTGGTCGAAATACTCAAACAACAATGGGGAAATGATTGGTTATCGCCATTTGCCCAATTTGAACTGCGCCCTTTTGCCGCAGCATCAATTGGCCAAGTGCATCTTGCTTATTTAGATTCAGGGGAAAAGCTAGCGGTTAAAATCCAGTATCCAGGCATTAAAGACAGTATTGATAGCGATATTGATAACGTTGCTACCTTACTTAAAGTGGCCCAACTTATCCCAGACCATGTGCAATTTGATAAATTACTCGCAGAAGCAAAAGCTCAACTGCATCATGAAGCCGACTATGAATACGAAGCTCGCTTTTTAATGCAATACCAGCAATGGGTTGCGGGTAATGAACAATTTATTGTACCTAGAATCTACCAGTCATTAAGCACGGACAGTATTTTAGTCATGGAGTTTATCGAAGGTGAAGCCATTGAAAATGTCGCTAAACTTGAGCAAAGCATTAGGGACAATGTCGCCACCCAATTACTAGCACTATTTCTAGACGAGCTATTTGAGTTCAAGTTAGTACAAACAGATCCTAACTTTGCCAATTTTATGTATCAAAACCAAAGTGACAAGATTGTATTACTGGACTTTGGTGCCACTCGTTCAATATCAGATGACCTGTCTGCAGGTTACCGAAAACTCATGCAAGGGGCGATGACCAGTGACAAAGCGTTAATGACACAAGCGGCCTCAGACATCGGTTTCTTTCAAAAAAATATCACCATAGAGCAGCAACAACTGATCGTTGATATTTTCCACCAAGCCTGTGAACCATTGCGATGCGACGGAGAGTATGACTTTGAAACCAGTAACCTTGCAAAACGCGTCACTGATGCCGCGAAATCAATGAGTACCAAGCCAGATGAATGGCATACGCCACCTACTGATGCAATTTTTGTTCATCGGAAATTAGCCGGAATATACTTACTAGCCTCACGTATAAAAGCAAAAGTTAACGTTCAAAAGCTGTTTTTAAAACATCAATGAACAGGTGACCGAATGCAACTGACAAGTGCAGCAAATTAGTGAAGCTAACAATTGCAGCAAACAAGTGCAGCTTTTGAGTTAAGTCTAATGGCAAATTAACAAGGTTTAATACCGACAACATATTCTAATCTGCGTAAATTATGGCAGTATTAAACACGACCTTTCATCATTTGAGTATTTTTATGTTCAACCGAACCACTCGCAAATCTATTAACTGGTTACTTATTTCACTTTGCTTCAGCGCTTGTTTAACCACGACATTGTTGTCAATGTCAGCCAAAGCAAACCCAAAGGCAGAGGCAGAGAAAGAAGCAGAAAAGCCTTCCTTGCAAGTTAAAGGCGAGTTAAGCATTACCCCTTTATCAGACACATTGTTTGTCCACGAATCCTTTATGCAAACCCAGCAATACGGTTTTGTCGGCTCTAACGGACTCATTTTAATTGATGATAACAAAGCCTATTTAATCGATACCCCATGGAGTGAGGCTGATACGATCAAACTAGTCAGTTGGATTGAAAATCAAGGCTTCACTTTAGCGGCCAGCGTATCAACGCACTCACATGAAGATCGCACTGCGGGGGTGGATTACTTAAACCGAATCGGCGTGACAACCTATGCATCTGAACATACGAATAAACTCCTTAAACAAGCAGGCAAACCTACCACCACAAATAGCTTTAAAGCAGGTCAATTCGACTTTGTAGAGTCTAAAGTCGAAGTCTATTTTGTCGGTGCGGGTCACACGGTTGATAACTTGGTGGTCTGGTTTCCTCAATCCAAATTGCTATATGGTGGCTGCTTAGTCAAAAGCCTTGGCAGTAAAAGCTTAGGGTATTACGGTGAAGCAGACTTAGACGCTTGGCCATTCTCAATTAAGCAATTACAAACACAATTTACAGACACCGACAGAGTGCTTCCTGGCCATGGAAAAATGGGAGATAAACAACTCCTCAGCCATACTATTTCACTGCTTGAGCAACACGCAGAACAGCACTAAGACAGCGTTTACAACAAATACAGTAATATAAACAATGTATAAAAAATAAATAACCCCTCTGGATTTCCTAAAATCCAAATTGATAAAACACACGGAGAGTTAACTATGTTCAGTCACGTTATGATTGGCGCCAACGACATCGACACATCAAAGGCGTTTTACGATGCCACTTTAGCAGCATTAGGTCACGCACCAGGTACGATTGATCCGAAAGGGCGTTGCTTTTATGTCACTGAAACAGGTGTCTTTGCGTTAACTAAGCCTATCAATGGTGAAAGCTCAAGCCATGGTAATGGCACCACAGTTGGTTTCTCGGCTGCGAATGAAGAACAAGCACTTGCATGGCATGCTGCAGGGCTTGCTAATGGTGGCGTCACCTGTGAAGAATTGCCAGGTTATCGAGAATCACCAATGGGGCCACTATTTCTAGGTTACTTACGCGATCCCGCAGGTAACAAAATTTGTGTACTTTACCGCCCTAAATAACACCTGATTTATATCAATAGAATAAAGCCGTGACCCCACGGCTTTGCTCTAGCTTCTCTTTAGCTAAACGTTTCTTGCTTACGTCTCTCGCTAACGTCTCTAGCTAGCGTGTCTTGCTAACGTCTCTTGCTAGGGTGTCTTGCTAACGTCTCTAGCTAACGCCTCTTGCTAACGTGTCTTTAATCCAACATCTATTCTAGTTAACAGCACTAGTTAGCAGCACTAACGCCATAACGAACCTGCGCTTGAAAGATCTTTTCTTAAGCCGCGACTAATGCCTTTTGACATCAATCAAGGTAAACTTATGCAGCGTAATAATTAACAAGATAATTTGCCATAATCGAGCGGTTAAAAGGCTTACAAAGCCATCTGTGTTCGTTTTAATGATTAACAATGGCTTTATCCATAATGTTATATCCCTACTCTTGCTACTTAGATTAGCTAATCAACAGTAAAACGGTTAAGGCTTTCCTTCATGTCACAATTCGATCCCCTTTTTAATCAGTTCAATGAATCGATTGCTGATATTCCTTTACCAGACAAATTTACTTTCCCGTTTTATTATCAGCCTCACCCTCTTGCTGTCATGGCTGCTGAGCAATTACAGCGCCACCTTACTCAGCAAACAGACTGGGCACATAACTTTGGTGTTGAAGATAAAACAGATTCGCCTCAACAGCGACAAAAGACAAAACTAAAGCCTGTTGGTAAAATGTTTGGTGTATTGGTCGTTAAAAACAACCAAGGAAAAATAGGTTTTTTAGCTGGTTTTTCAGGGAAAATTGCCGAACAAAATATCTTGCCCCATTTTGTTCCGCCAGTGTTCGACATGCTAAGTAGTGATAGCTTCTTTAAGCGTGAGTATGAAGAAATAAACCTAATAAGCCATAAACTAAAAGCGCTAGAATCAAATCCTCAATTAACCGAATTTGAGCAAACTTATACCAGCGTAAAATTAGCAGCCGAACAACAAATAGCTCAACATCGCGAGTTGATGATTGAGAACCGAAAAGCGCGTAAAGCAAAACGTAACAACTTAATTGGCCTAACTGATTCTGAGCAAACCGTATTATCCATTGAGATGAGTAGGCAAAGCGTTAACGATAAGCATCAGCTAAATGCATTAAAACGTGAATCCGATACTAACATTGCTCAAGCTCAACAACGACTCAATGAATTAACCAATCAAATTGATGCATTGAAGCTGCAACGCAAACAAGTTTCAAATGCACTGCAGCAAAAATTATTTGCTCAATATCAATTCTTAAATATCAAAGGTGAGTGTCGCGACTTAAGTGATATTTTCCAAGACGCACCAAATCATCAACCGCCTGCTGCTGCGGGTGAATGCGCGGCCCCTAAGTTACTCCAGTATGCATTTAAGCACCAATTAACTCCTATTGTAATGGCTGAATTTTGGTGGGGAATATCGCCAAAATCAGAGATCAAACAACACCAAAACTATTACCCTTCATGTCACGGTAAGTGCCGTCCTATATTGGGTCATATGCTTGATGGTATGAACGTAGATGAAAACCCCTTACTGACGAATCCAGCCGAAGGGGTTGAGCTGCCAATTGTTTATCAAGATGACTACATCGCCGTCATCAATAAACCAGCAGAGTTTTTATCAGTGCCAGGAAAAAACATCAGCGACTCTGTTTTTAGCCGAATGAAACAAAGGTTTCCACAAGCGACTGGGCCTTTGATCGTGCATCGCCTCGATATGTCGACTTCAGGATTAATGGTTATCGCACTGTCTAAAGAAGCGAATAAACATTTAGTTCAGCAGTTTATTAACCGAACGGTGACTAAACGTTATATTGCAAAAATTGACGGTGTGTTAACAGAAGAAAGTGGCACTATCAGCTTACCTCTTAGGGTGGACTTAGATGATAGGCCAAAGCAGCTGGTATGCTATGAACACGGTAAGCATGCTGAAACATTTTGGCAGAAAGTCGCTATCGAAAACGATACTAGTTTGGTACACCTTTATCCAAAAACAGGGCGAACCCATCAATTAAGAGTTCATTGTGCGCATCATAACGGATTACATATGCCAATTTTAGGTGATGATTTGTATGGTAAAACAGAAAAGCGCTTACATTTACACGCCCAGTTTTTATCACTTAACCACCCACACTCCAATCAGCCAATGACATTCGAAGTAAACGCCAACTTCGAATAAAACAACCGTTTCAAACAGCCATTTAATAGTCAAAAAAATGGCTGCCCTATCTGAGTGCAAAAACTTGTAAAATTAACTATTTCTAAGTAGATATGTTAACCAATATAAGTTAATGTAACCAGTTCGTATGATATACGGTTTTATAAACAATAACCCTGCGAGCTGACGTTTTCCTTCGTTGTATTTTTGAAATCACCAAAAGCTGTTGATTGTATTCATAAAAACATTAGCTTACTACACTATTAAGGATAAGAGTGGACTATGAAAGAGTGGTATTTCTCAAATAATGGTGAAATCAGTGGACCTTTGGGCTTAGCTGATTCCAATAAATTTATCGCATCAAATCCTGATGTCTATGCTTGGCACCCGTCTTACGCACAATGGGTGCCAGTGAGTCATGTAGAAGAATTTGACATCATTGTGTCTCCGCCACCGCCTCCTGCGGAGATCCCACAGCAGTTGATTGAACGTTTTACTGCAAAAGAACGTGAACTCAATTCTGCTTTAGGTCGAATTGATAACACACTAAAAACGATTAATTCTTCAATGTCAGATATTGGACGAGATTCGAGCCGTTACAAAGTCACGACCAAAGAATTGAACGAAAAAGTAGAAGCGACGCTTCGTAGCGTTAATGAACAATATGCTGCCCTTCAGAAAACACTTTCAGGTGTAGGTTAAGTTAAGTTTTACCCGACTTAAATACTTAATAATCTGAGTAGCATATGACAATTGTTGTTAACTAAATAAAAAGAATACGACTATGAAAAAATGGTATTTTTCCAAAAATGGTCAAGTAACAGGGCCGTTAAACGAAGTTGAAGCAAAAGAATTCTTATTGAAAGATGGTGACTGTTACGGTTGGCATCCTTCTTTTACACAATGGAAGCCGGTAAGTTGCATTAAAGAATTTGCCCACATTGTGCCAGCAATGGTTCCACCAGCATTGATTCCTCAAGCATTAATTGAAGAATTTGCAGCCAAAGAAAAGGCACTACAAGTAAAAGTCGCTAGCATGGAAGAAAGCGTACTGTCTACCAAAGGTGTTCTGGTTGAATTCGAACAAGAAATCAATACATACAAAAAATTAACCATCAATTTAACTGATGAAGTTAAATCAAACATTGATCCTTTTGAAAGTAAATACAACACTTTCAAAGGTTCATTTGATGAGTTGATTTCAGCGCTATCGATTGCCAAAACTGAAGTGAATGAAGTCTCTACTGACTTCAATCAACGCGTTGCAAAACAAAACGCTGAGAACACTAACACTATAAGTGCACCAACGGTTGCACCAGTGGCTGCTCCTTCGCCTGCTAAAGCAGACAATGGCAGCATATCGCCAGACAACGTGTCTGAAATCAGCAACCAGATCCAAAAAGCACTTGCAGAAAGCATGCTTAAATCTGCTGAAGAAGACAACGCAGTTGCAGAGTTAACTGCTGCTAAAACGGTTAGTGCGACTAAAAGCCTTGACCCAGTGGCAGTCGCCCCTAAAAAACCTAAACCGAAAATTGATAAAATTGAATTTTCTGAAGATATCTCTGAAGACAAAGCTGATGATACAGCCGGAACTACTGGCGGTGTAACAAGTATCATTAAGTCTGTCTTCAAGGGGGACACTAAGAGAAATGAAAAAAAGTCCGAAACGCCGGGTGATGTAGATCAACTGGCGGCGAGTACAGAAGAAAAAACGACAGCTAAAACTGACCAATCTGCGGATTCAGCAAATGATGGAACAGCAGAGGAAACTGAAGAAGAAAAAGAAGGTCGTATGAGACGTCGTAGAAGACGCACTCATTACATTGCTTCTTAACTTAAGAATTGGCTTCTTAAAAATTGGCTTCTTAATTGTCTCTTCAAAGTAGCTTTTTAATACGTTGTAGTAATCGTACTCGTGCAGAAATCTGTGTTTGAAAGTCAAACTGATGTATAGATTAAACAAAAAGGCTTATCTTGCGATAAGCCTTTTTTGATGTCTAAAGCTGATACATATACTAACTAGCAATCAATTAACCACTATCACGCCATCTGACTCAGTTACTGTGCTCGCATCAGCTCTATCAATAATTTTAATCAGGGCCGTTTGAATCACTTCATCTTGCCTTGCATCAGCAGTGCTTTTAAATTTTTCCTGCTGCGCTTCAGCACCTTCCTCAAATATAAACTCAACCACAACCTCTTCGGCAATATCAGCTGTTTTTCCCTGATAGATAATATTGATCAGTGGGTAGCCTTTAAAGCCAGCTTTGACTTTCTTAGCGATTCTTTTTTTAGACTTATCTAAATTCATATTTATTTCCTGAGGAATGCATACTGTAATGACAATGGCTTAGTTCAGCTTAATCAACTCATTAATCAAACTAAGCAGCAAGATGTTAAACAAAGTTCACTTATAGACTTAATAACATATGGGACAATAATCTGATAGTGATTAATTTCGCTTATGATACTCAACAAGAATTAAACATGAACGCTTAAACACGATCGTTAATAGCTAATGCGTTATTCATTAACGGGCAAGCGCTTACCTTACCTCAGCAATCGACGCAAAAACACCCTGGGTTAACACTAATAAGTCTTGCGCAGATAAGCCGATTTCTAGTCCTCTTTTTCCTGCACTCACAAAGATTTGTGCTTGGTGTTCAGCAGATTGATCAATCACTGTCCTGAGGCGTTTCTTTTGCGCTAATGGACTGACCCCACCTAATACGTAACCCGTGGTTTTCTCAACAAGTACTTTGTCAGCCATCAGCACTTTTTTAACCCCTAAGGTTTTAGCAAGAAACTTCAAGTTAAGCATTCCAAGCACCGGTACAACAGCCACGACTAACTCTTTGGTGTCTAGCTGAACAACAAGGGTTTTGAATACTCTCTCTGCTGGCAGCTTTAACTTATCAAGTGCTTCATTTCCATATGATGCCACTGCTGGGTCGTGGTGATATGACAGCACTTGATGGAGTACCTGGTTCTTTTTCGCTAGATTAATCGCTGGTGTCATTATCAGTTAGCCTTAGCAATATCATCATAATCAAAGCTGGTAATCTCATAAGGATTTCCATCGGGATCGCTAAAGTAAATCGACCAGGTAATTTGATGATCGCTTACATTAAATTGAACCTCGTTATCGCTTAACTTTTGTTGCCAAAGGCTGAAATTATTGGCATCGACACCAAAGGCGACGGTAGTGCGTTTAGCAGCACTTGATTCAAATAGCGCCAGATGTAAATCATCATGGGCAATGACTAAAGGGCCATTATCTACCGCCCAAAAAGATAAAGGTGCTACAGGTTCAAAGCCCATTACCTCTTGATACCAAGTTAACGCTTTTGCTCTATCTTCAACGTAAATATGGATATGATCAAAACGGTGTAACTTAGCCATAAAGCTCCCTTTTAAAAATAATTAACGACATCACTAGATATCAGTATCAATCTGTTTCAATTTATTGACTCATTTATCAAATTTATATAAAACAGCACTTTACACTATAAAATTGCCTTGTAATATAACCCTGTCAATTTAAACAAGGACGTACAATGTCATCAGAGCCTGTCGCAGATGTTAACAACGAGTCTAGTGAGAAACCCGCGAACAATAAGGCATTAAGCGCTTTTTTGAAGCAGCTTAAATCCCAAGTGATTCATTCTCAATCTATTGATGTCGTCAAAGAGGCACTAGATAGTGCTATCGCTTATCCAAATCAATTATCTTATAAGAATAGCAACATACTTATCGCAGGGTTAATCGCCCTTTTATCAGCCGTTGTTTATTGGTTTTATCTTGAGCAACAGGGAAGCTATTATCGCTATTCTGAACTTGATTTTGGCATTTTTATTATTTGCATTGTCGGTCTAATATCAGCGATAGCAATATACCTTTCGCGCCGTACGAAACTTAAAAAAGTCTCCACACTCATAAGAGATGAAACCCTTAAGCATCTGTATAATATGCGTAGTTGCGACGCTGCTTTTCTCAATAATGCAGAAAATAAATTTGTCGATTTTAACCGAGGAAATCACTCGCAAGATGTTGAGTGGGGCAAAGAAATTGACTTTCATTCTGATATTGGTCTAATCCGCGCCAGTGTGGTTTATCATCATTATGTCGACAGAAGAACTGAGACCTATACTGAATCAGATGGTAAAGGCGGTACGCGCACTCGCACCAGAACTGTCTATGACCATTACTATCGTCAAGGTGTAATATTTCCCCCAATTAATAAGACCACTCATTTAGTGTTAAGTGAATCAAGATTATCCAAACAATGGCAACAAAGCTTTATGCCAGCTTCTAGAGAGTTTGAAAAGTCTTTTCGCGTGCAAGCAGATTCTCAGTTTGACGCGGCAAAATTTCTTGAACCTGTTGTCGTGATTGCTTGTGAGCAACTTAGCCGTAAACTCAAAAATGTAACTATCGAATTTGCACATGATGGCAGTTTATTGATTAATCAGCACAACACTAATTTACTTAATCCCGAAATGGAATATGACATCACAACACCTGAGAAATTCAAACAAGAGTTGCTAAATGACACATCACTGTTCACAGTGAACAGTATCTTTGGCTTCGTTAATCAACTTATTAAGCACACAACTTAAGCTTCATAGAGGAAAAATCATGGACATGTCTTATATTTTCTTAGCGGTAATTATCCTTGGCGCGATCATTATTTTCAGTATTTATAATGCCATTGTTAAAGAGCACAATGCCGTTCAGCGTGGTTGGGCTGACGTATTAACTCAAGAAAGGCAACGTAGCAGAATTATTCCAGAATTAGATAGAGTGTTACAAGAGCATAAAGACTATGAAATGGAGTTACTGCCGAAGATTACTGCACTACGTAAAGGGATAAACGCACTCCAAGACAATAACATCGACACTAAGTTACAAAGTGATGTTGATAAAGCCTCACAGGAGCTGATTAAAGGTATTAATGTCGCGGTTGAAGCCTATCCAGAACTTAAAGCATCAGAGTCTTTCTCAAAGTTCATGAGTGAGATTACAGAACAAGAAGAAAATGTCGGTGCTGCAGTTCGTATCTTTAACCAAAACGTGGCTAATTTTAATAACTGTATTCAAGCTTTCCCGAATAATATGGTTAACGGTATGTTCAATAAAAAGCAGGTCATTGAAGTCTTTACTGACAGCAAAGCCCAAGCTGCTTTTGAATATAAACCAAAGTTCTAGCTAGCATTACACCTTGTAGTAAGCACGGGGCTTAAATTGACTCATTTAAGCCCTTTATTAATTTAAAGTTTTGATGATAATAAAAACTTATTTTAGCCAAATGGGTGTACCGAACGTTTGTTGCTTTTTTCCATTAATAACCACAGCATCGGTGTCTTTACAAAGCAATAACTCATTGTCGCTTTGCAACTTAAATGTCTCTATTTCTGACAGATTACTAATGGGTTCACTCACATGAGGAACCATTAAAAATGACACTAAATGTAAGCCTCTAGTATCAGTTAAACCGACTGTATTTTCATCGCCACACAGTATTGCTGAATCTATGCTCGGCGTCATTATCATTGCCCCTGCACTCACTCCAACTATCGCTGTACCTTCTTCAGCAAGACACCTTAATTGCTTATCAATACCGCGTTGCTTTAACCCAGTTAAAAAACGGTATGTATCACCACCAGATAGATGAATTAAACCTGCTTTTTCTAATAGTGTTGACGCATTAGCCTGAAAACCATCCTCGAGCTCGATATAGTCAACCTGCTTAAAACCTAGTTGCTGATACATAATCTTAATAGGAGTAAAATACACTCGCTTAGGATCAGGCTGAGATGCAATATAAATCACCGGTAATGACAACAAATCCTTTGATAAGTTACCAATAAAAAATGTCAGTGCATTCATCGCTTCTAAGGAAGCTGTATTACTTAGTAGTACAAGGTTCATTGTCCATTAACGTCCTGTTAAATTGATTAAACTCGTTTTCATTCTCGTTGTGAATTATCTACTATTAAGCCAAGCTGCTACTTCTGAATCTTCAGCATCAACGTTCATATCAACCCAGAACACTGTCTTAATAATCAAAACCCAGTTGGGCTTTTATGCCATCGTTAAAGGCATGTTTGATGGGTTGTACTTCACTAACCGTATCTGCAAGTTCGATGATTTCACGGTGACACGCACGGCCTGTAATAATAACGTGCTGCATTTTAGGACGATTCTTTAGCGCCTCTACAACACGTGCTAATTCAATATATTTATAGGTCACCATGTAGGTTAACTCATCAAGTAGCACCATATTAATAGATTCATCTTTGAGTAACTTTTCAGCATCTAGCCAAGCGGACTCAGCTGCAGCAACGTCCTTCTCTCTATCTTGAGTTTCCCAGGTAAAACCTGTGCCCATGACATAAAACTCAACACCCACTTTTTCAAGTAAGTTACGTTCGCCGCACTCCCAGCCACCCTTGATAAACTGAACCACTGCAGCTTTTTGTCCATGGCCAACACAACGGGTTACCGCGCCAAAACCGGATGTTGATTTTCCTTTACCGTTACCTGTCAGCACCAATAAAATACCCTTCTCTTCTTGAGCCGCTGCAATTTTAGCATCTACGCCTTCTTTGAGTTTTTGCTGGCGCGCTTTATGACGCTCAGCTTTAGTATCTACTGCTTCATTGTTATCTAGGTTATTGTCAGACTGTGTCATGCAAGACTTCCTGTTAATTTGTCCATATCAAGATGCGCTTCTAGCACATCAGCTAATCTATCTAATTGCTGCTCTCTTATCTGATTGATATCCACCGTTTGAGCCTGTGCTAACCCTGCCCAGGTTAATATCAATTGGCACGCTGTTGGGCTATCGAACAGCCCATGAACATAAGTGCCCAAAATTTGGTTATCTGCGGTTACACAACCTTCTGAATAGGCTTGACCAGCAACGGCTGTGGTTGTAGTTGTCGTTGCGGGTTTGGTCGTGGTTTTAGTTGTGGTTTCTGTTTTGGCAACATCGTCAATTCCAGTATTATCTTGCGACTGCAAAGATAAAGGCTGACTATCATTTGGGTTAATGAACTCGCTTTGCCCACAGTGGATTTCATAGCCATTGACACTAGCCAGCTGGCCATCCAAGGTTAATTCTCCACTGACCTGTTTAAGAATTTTATGCTCGCTAAGCACGGTCGTCATGTTGATTAATCCTAGGCCGTTACTGCTACCAGCGACATCTTCGATACCATTTGGGTCGTCAATCTGCACGCCTAACATCTGATAGCCGCCACAGATCCCAACCACTTTACCGCCATAACGTAAGTGCCGATTGACTGCTTTATCCCAGCCTTGATCACACATAAAAGCTAAATCGGCGCGGACATTTTTACTGCCAGGAAGAATAATAAAATCGGCACTTGGAAACAGCTTATTACTCGCTTGGGTTTGCATACTCACATATTGAAAGTCCACATAAGGGTTTAATCTCAGAGGGTCAAAATCGGTATGATTGCTTATTCGTGGAAACACTAATACCAGCACTTTAATTTTCTGTTGCGCTTGCAACTGATTCGATGAGCTTGGCGAAGACTCATCAGTAGATAAATCTGAATTAGGAGCATCAACGGAAGCATTAGGAGCATCAACCAGGGCATCTTCTGCATCAAGATGTAAATCATGTAGGTAAGGTAAAACGCCTAACACAGGTTTATTGGTATAACTTTCTAGCCAATCAATGCCTGACTGTAACAAGCTAATATCACCTCTAAAGCGATTAATCACAAAGCCTTTAACTCTCGCTTGCTCAGACAAACTTAATAACGCTAATGTACCAACTAGGTGAGCAAATACGCCGCCTTTATCAATGTCAGCGATAATAATCACTGGGCAATCTACTGCTTCAGCAAAGCCCATATTGGCAATATCGCCTTCGCGTAAATTAATTTCTGCAGGGCTGCCTGCACCTTCAACAATCACCATTTCATACTGAGAAGTTAGCCGTTCAAACGACTGCAATACCGCGTTCATTGCAACCGATTTATAGTTACGGCTTTCTGGCCCGAAAAAGGCTTTGGCTTCAAGTGTGGATAGCGCTTTACCGTGGATAATAATTTGCGCGCCCGTATCTGAGCTGGGCTTCAGTAATACAGGATTAAAGTCGGTATGAGGTTCAAGGTAGCAACCCACAGCTTGCAGCGCCTGAGCGCGACCAATCTCACCACCATCACTTGTCACAGCACTGTTTAATGCCATATTCTGTGGTTTAAATGGCGCGACTTTAGTGCCCTTTCTGGCAAATAGCCGACACAAGCCAGCCACTAAGGTGCTTTTACCAGCATCTGAAGTTGTACCCTGCACCATTAAGGTTGAGGCCGCCCCAGCCTGATAACTATGATCAGTAACATCATTACTAAACTCGCTAAGGGCTTTTTCGTCTTCAGCCAGGGTTGAGTTTTCTCGATTGCTCATTGATGCCAATCATCCTTCATGCTTTGCTGTTTATGATGCATTTATTACCAATAATTCAACGTCGATAGGCAATAAGTTGGGGATTATTTTTATTAAATAACTGTTTATTTAAGCGCTAATGGCAAACCCGCGACCACTAAAGTCACTTTATCAGCTTGCTCGGCAATGGCTTGATTTAGCCAACCTGCTTCATCGGCAAAACGACGTGTGAGTTCACCTAATGGCACAATGCCAGAACCCACTTCGTTACTGATAAAAATGATATGACCTTTGAGCTGTGGTAAAGCGTTAAGCAAAGCAATTTTTTGTTGCTGCCATAAATCATCTACACCATTGCGGTGGGTTTCTTCGCTAGCAACTAAATGGTTGGTTAAATAAAGCGTTAAGCAATCAACCAGAATGACCTTATCATCAGCACTTTGTTCCATGAGGGTGGATGCTAATGCCAGTGGCGACTCAATCAATAACCAATTCACTTTAGCATCAACACGGTCTTGTTGGTGACGTGCGATACGTTGACTCATTTCTTCATCTAGAGCAGTTGCTGTGGCGATATAAATACAACTGGGGCTTTGCGCTGAACATTGCTCAGAAACCTGCTCAGCATACGTTGCCGCTAAGGTTTCTCCATAACGACTTTTACCTGAACGCGCGCCACCTAAAACAAGATGGATCATTAATTCAATCCTATGGTTAACATGATGCAATAACACATCAGTTCACTAATTTGTTGAGCTGCACCTAAGGTATCGCCTGTGTATCCACCAATTTGACGATTAAAACCCCAAATCAATAATTGTCTAAGCGCAACTAATACCAGCAACAACACAAATGCCACAAGGCCATTTAAACAAGCTAAGACGGCAAAACCACTAAGACATAAAATCAATAAATCATTAATATGCTGGTGCTGTGCTAACGGCTTAGATTTACTATCATCATCTTCAGTGACATATTGCTCAGAGAAAATCATACTTGCGGCAACGACTCGACTTAAAGAATGTGCCACAATCAGCGCAATAGCCGCTTTAAGTGGACTATAAAGTGCAATTTCAACCAATAGTTGCCACTTTAACAGTAAGGTTAACCCCACTGCCAAGGTGCCATAAGTGCCAATACGGGAGTCTTTCATGATCTTTAATTTGTCAGCAACTTTCCAGCCACCACCAAAACCATCTGCGGTATCTGCTAAGCCATCTTCATGAAAACCACCAGTCATTAATACGCTAGTAATAATGGCTAAGATCACCGCAACACTATTGGGTAAAACAAACTGACTTAACCAAAATACCAAAGCACTCGCAGCCCCCACAATTAAGCCCACTACGCCAAAGTAACGGCTGGCTTTATTGAGCTTATCGCTATCAAACTCTACCCATGCAGGAATAGGAATTCGAGTAAAAAAACTCATTGCGATAAGCAGTAAGTTTAGTTGTTTCCTGAACCAGCCCATATTGAAATAGGAGCCGATATCTGAACCCTGAGACATTCTCTAATCCTTGATAGCGTTAATGTTAATAGCAGCCTAAACCACATTGCTCACGCCAGCATTTTCAAAACTGGCCATGTCATTATAAAAATTAACAGCTGATTGAATAATCGGTATCGCCAGTGCTGCTCCCGTCCCTTCGCCGAGTCTTAGCCCTAGAGATAAAATCGGTTGAGCATCTAACGCTTGCAGCATTTTGATATGACCTTGCTCATCAGACTGATGGGCAAAAATTAAATAACCTCGCGCATCAGGGTGCAGTGCTACCGCTGCTAATGCTGCTGCAGTCGCGATAAAGCCATCAATCACCACCAGCATTCTCTTTTCAGCCGCAGCTAAAATAGCCCCAGTCATCTGCACAATTTCAAAGCCGCCCAAACAAGCCAAAACATTAACCGGATCATTAAGATTATTACGATGTAGGTTCATCGCCACAGTTAATAACTCGGTTTTTAATGCAAACGCTTCATCGTTAATACCCGTACCTCGGCCAACACAATCTTTAATATCTAATTTCAATAAAGCTGCCATCACCGCTGCGGCAGATGATGTATTACCTATGCCCATTTCACCTAAAGCAATTAAATTACAACCTGAATCATAATGGCGCTGCACCACTTCATTGGCATAACTAAAACCATCTTTAACCGACAATAAGCTCATCGCAGGCTTTTGATGAATCGCTTTTGTGCCTGAGCCGAGTCGATGGTTAGTCACGCTAGGCGCATCACTTGGGGTGAGCATCCCGCAATCAATCACTTCAAGGTTTAAGCCCATTTGACGACAAAAGACATTAATTGCTGCGCCGCCAGAGGCAAAGTTTGCCACCATTTGTTTAGTCACTTCACTCGGCGCAATAGACACCCCGTGGGCTGCAATACCATGATCCCCTGCAAACACTAACATTGCAGGTTCTTTAATCGACAATTTGTGTCTGCCATTAAATTGTTTGGCAAACTGCACTTGAGCAATTTGCTTTGCCAAGGTTTCTAAAAGACCTAGCGCGCCCAAAGGCTTAGTTTTTTGGTTTATTTTATGTTGGATCTGCTCATCTATATGATGGTTAACCGGATCTACTGCAAACATTTTTATACTCCAAAACAGCGTCTTAACGACGATGGCGTAAAACAAATAGGAAGAACACACTACCAATAGCAGCCGTAATAATCCCAACAGGTAATTCTTGGTTAGCCAGTAAGCAACGGGCGAGTACATCTATCCACACCATAAATAATCCACCGACAAGTGCGGTAATTAAAATAGGCTGCTGCCCAGGGAAAAGTAGCCTAACAGTATGGGGGATCATTAACCCCACAAAGCCAATACCGCCGCAACTTGCCACGAGTACGGCGGTGATTAATGAACACAATACCAACATATACAAACGCAGCTTGGCGACATTTACCCCCAATGAGTGGGCACTTTCATCGCCAGCCTGTATCGCGATAACTTGACGCTTAAATGCCAATATAATCAATATACTGGCTGATACCACCACAGCGGGTATCACCAGACCTTGCCAACTTGCTTTGGCAAAACTGCCTAAGCTCCAAAACAGCACTGACGCCGCAGCTTGCGGGCTAGAAAAATACAATACCAAGCTGGTCAGTGCGCCAAACATGAATGAAGTAGCAACACCGGATAACAGCATTCTTTCAACTTGGCTTGCGCGGCCAAAACCCGATAAAGACAACACCAATAACACTGAAAAACACGCACCAATAAATGCCCCTATGGGCAAACTGAGTGATGACCATGACCACCAGGCATCATGACTAAACCAGCCAGAACGCAGTATCGCCTCGGCTAAGTGGCTACCAGACTCCGACAACCATTGCTGCACTAATCCTTGGCTACCAAAAAAACTCAGCACCAATACTGCGCCAAAAGAGGCTCCAGAACTTATACCAAATAAATAGGGATCTGCTAACGGATTTCGCGTGACAGTTTGCAACACACTGCCCGCGAGCGCTAAACCTGCGCCAGCAATAAAGGCTAATGCAATTCGAGGTAAACGTAACTCAAACACAATTCGTTGCGTTAAGGCATTAGCGCTGTCAGCGTCAGCGCCCAAAAACGGTGAGGTAAATAAGCCAAGTACTTGCTCAAAACTAATGTTTGCAGCGCCAAAGCTTGATGCTGCAATCGGTGTCATTAGGGTTAATAATGCGGTTGCAAAAATTAATAGCTTATATTTCATCGATGATGCAGCTAGGGTCATAAACTTGCCTCTGCTTCATCATCTTTACTATGACCACCACTTTGATAGCCATAAAAATAGGTAATCAAAGGCTTGCCGTGTTGAGGGTGTTTGGACACTTGGCAACATACCCCGAATACATCACCAATAATGGCTTCAGTTAACACTTCATCTGGTAAACCTTGCGCAATGCACTTGCCTGCATTTAACAGTATTAAGCGATCGCACACAGCACTGGCTAAATTCAAATCATGAATAGAAGCAATCACACTGATCCCAAGTTGCCTAACTAGCTCTAAAATTTGGATTTGATAACGAATATCTAAATGATTGGTCGGTTCATCAAGAATCAGCAGCTGAGGTTTTTGCACAATCGCACGGGCAATTAATGCCCGTTGTTTTTCGCCACCTGATAACTGCTCATATTGCTGCTTGGCCTTTAATTGCAAACCAACTTTGGTAAGTGCATCGGCAATATCTTGTTTATCCGACAGAGAATCACTTTCAAACAAGCCTTTATGGGGCGTTAACCCCATTGCGACAATTTGCTCTGTGGTCATTTCAAAATAGTGCGGAGTTTCTTGCTGAACGACTGCCACTTGAGTCGCCAGTTGCTTTTGGCTAAAGCCATTAATGTTACGGCCAAAAAGCTTCACATTGCCTTGCTCTGGGGTGATATAACGATAGAGACAACGCAGTAAGCTCGACTTACCAGCGCCATTGGGGCCAATCAGTCCAAGCATTTCTCCCTGATTTTGACTAAAGCTGACGCGAGAAAGGATCTGGTTATCATCAGCAGACCAACTGAGGAGTTCAACGTTTAACGCTGAAGGGATATCTGCACTCATATCTTTGTCGCCTTAGCGATAACGCCTACAGCGCTAGCGATAAAAAATGCATTAATACCTGATAAGGAAAATGAACGAATAAATAACATTAACACTCCGCCTAAGTCACCCGCTTAGGTTGCATAACGCTGTTAAACAGCAAAGAAAATAACGCTAGGTATCTGACTTAGTGGGCAAACGAACAAGCTAGCTTGCTATTTAATGCCACATCACAGTTGCGGGTACAGTTCATGCTAATCATCATAAGTAACTTATGAATGCCATGATTCCCTATTCATTTACTGGCTATCGAGTTTTACTAACGACAAAGCAGTAAATTAACGTTATTACATTTTAAACAAACAGTGATTATTAAGTGCTTGGCTTGCAAGCGGTTAAACTGTTCTCGCACTATTGTACGATATATCTCACCGAGTTTATGACCTTTTAACGATAATCTTTTAGTGATTTAGTTGCTCAAGTTTTACAGGTAATTAGTTTAACTCGGCCAATGTAATCGGTAGACGGGTTTACTGGCCGCAGGTCTTGTCATTGAATGCGTCGATTCAATTTCAGAAGCACTGTTAACTGACTGTTTAGTTACTGCCAGTTCTGGCCAATAAACATCAATCACCACTGTGGCGCCGTAATCTATCGCCAGCTGTGAATACAAACCAGCGCATTGATCAAGCCCTAAAATATGACTCATGATGCAGCGGATCACGCCGCCATGGGTGACAATCAAAGCTGTCGCTTTCTCATTCTCAGTAGCAGTGCCATTATCAAAGTCAGTATCAGGCGCTGAAGCAAGGCTTGATTCAACTGAAACTTGTTCATTTAATTGCTTCAAACTTGATAACTGAGCCGCAAGTTGACCAGACACCTCGGCAAGTCCATTAGTGACTCTAGCTTCAAACTCAAGCATCGTTTCGCCATTAGGTGGTGTATGCAGCCAAGGGTTAGTCCAATAGCTATCTACAGCTTGGCCGTCATGTTGGTATAAAGCATCAAACGTTTGCCCATCCCAATCACCAAAATCTACTTCTTGAAATTGCGGCATCTGTATTACTTCAGCTAACAAGATGGTTTGGCAATCAACCTCTCGCTTGTTAACAGGTTCATTAGCATTAAGTTGTTGGCTGAAGCTGCGGTTTTGATTTATATCAGCGACTAAATTTTGGGCAAATTGCTGGCAACGTATTAAAGGAGAGCTGTATATCGTTAGCGGAGCAGCTTGCAAAGCCCCGCCTAATTTTTTTACGCTAGCCTCCATGGTGGCCACGCCCAAAGGCGTAAGCGCAACATCGGTTTTACCACGTAAAATATTGCCACCTTCGCACTGACCATGACGCAGTAATATCATTTTGGCTTGTTGCATATTAACGCTTCACCCTTGTTTCGTTTCGTTCAGTTCAGTGCAACTCAGCTCAATTCACTCAGCTTCGTGCCTTCATTCTGTTTCGAGCCTTCATTCAGTTCAAGCATACACTCAGCTAACAGCCAGCCATTATCAAGCGTAAATCATTCACTTCTGACGATTATAAAGATTTCATAGACACTGAATTTAATCTAGCGTCCAGCTTACTTGTGTAATGCGCTTGCTCTTACAATCTATTTAAACGTATTATGGACGTCTATACGTTTAAATGTCCAAACAAATCTTGATGATGAATATTTTTGCAGGGATTTTTCACTTGTCAGCGCCTTTTATCCAATCAATAAAGGTATGCTAATGAGCGTTAATCGCACTGCCTCATCACCATATTGCTGGCCAATAGCACCAACTAATAAGTAATAAAGGTAATCAGTTATGACGAAGTCGACTTCCTACAGTCAGGTTCTTGAGCAACTTACCAATACGCTAAATGAGCGCATTGTAATCCTTGATGGTGCCATGGGGACCATGATCCAAGACTACAAATTGGAAGAAGCTGATTATCGTGGCGAGCGCTTTAAAGACTGGCATTGCGACGTAAAAGGCAACAACGACATGTTGATCCTAAGCCAACGTCAAATCATTAAAGACATTCACACCAAATACATGTTGGCTGGTGCTGACATTATCGAAACCAACACCTTTAATGCCACCACTATCGCCATGGCCGACTATGACATGCAGTCGCTATCGGCTGAAATGAACTTAGAAGGTGCTCGCGTTGCACGTGAAGCAGCTGATGAAGTGGCAGCGCAAACTGGCACGCCACGTTATGTTGCTGGTGTTTTAGGCCCGACAAACCGTACCTGTTCTATCAGCCCAGATGTAAACGATCCAAGCTTTCGTAATGTCAGTTTTGATGAACTGGTCGATGCGTATGTTGAATCTACCAGCGCTTTAATTGAAGGCGGCGCGGATATCATCATGGTCGAAACCATCTTTGATACCTTAAACGCCAAAGCCGCTTTATTTGCCATTGAAAAAGTCTTCGATAACTTGGGTGACCGCTTACCCGTGATGATATCGGGCACCATTACCGATGCATCAGGCCGTACACTCACAGGGCAAACTACCGAAGGTTTTTATAACTCACTGCGCCACATTAAGCCGCTTTCAATCGGCCTTAACTGTGCATTAGGCCCTAAAGAGCTACGCCCATACGTCGAAGAATTATCACGTATTGCAGAATGTTTTGTCTCTGCTCACCCTAATGCGGGTCTGCCAAACGAGTTTGGTGGTTACGATGAAACCCCAGAAGAAATGGCTGAAGTGATTCAAGATTGGGCCGCAGATGGCATGCTCAATATTGTCGGTGGCTGTTGTGGTAGTACGCCTGAGCATATTAATACCATTCGTGAGTCTGTGATAAATCACGACCCACGTAAACTGCCTGAGATCCCAGTCGCTTGTCGCCTTTCAGGACTTGAGCCATTAACCATTGATGGCGACTCATTATTTGTTAACGTGGGCGAACGTGCCAACGTCACAGGTTCTGCTAAGTTCCTACGCTTAATCAAAGAAGAAAAGTTTGAAGAAGCACTCGATGTGGTGCGTGAACAAGTCGAAAACGGCGCGCAAATCATCGACGTCAACATGGATGAAGGCATGCTCGATGGCGCCGAGTCGATGAAAAAGTTCTTAAACTTAATCGCCTCTGAGCCTGATATTTCTCGTGTCCCTATCATGATTGACTCATCAAAATGGGAAGTGATTGAAGCTGGCCTTAAGTGCGTTCAAGGCAAGTCGATCGTTAACTCTATTTCGATGAAAGAAGGCGAAGAAGCCTTTATCAAACAAGCGACCTTAGTGAAGCGTTATGGCGCTGCAGCCATCGTAATGGCCTTTGATGAAGACGGCCAAGCCGATACCCGCGCTCGTAAAACTGAAATCTGTACCCGTGCTTATCGCGTTTTAGTCGATGTTGTTGGCTTTCCACCTGAAGACATTATTTTTGACCCGAATATCTTCGCCATTGCTACGGGTATTGAAGAGCATGACAATTACGCAGTCGACTTTATCGAGTCGATTAAAGACATTAAAGCCACCCTGCCTTATGCAATGATTTCAGGCGGTGTTTCAAACGTCTCGTTCTCGTTTCGTGGTAACAACCCAGTACGTGAAGCGATTCATGCGGTGTTTTTATACCATGCGATTCAAGCTGGTATGGACATGGGGATTGTTAACGCAGGTCAATTAGCCATATACGATGATATTGACCCTGATTTAAAACAGAAAGTCGAAAACGTGGTGCAAAACTTACCTTGCCCTGTTGCCGACTCAACTAATACCGAACAGCTACTTGATGTGGCAGAAAAGTTTCGTGGTGACGGTAAACAAATCGCTAAAAAAGAAGATTTAGCATGGCGTAGCTGGCCAGTGGAAGAGCGTTTATCCCATGCGCTAGTAAAAGGCATTACCGAATTTATCGACCAGGACACCGAAGAAGCACGCCTACTCGCCACCAGACCACTGGATGTAATTGAAGGCTCGTTAATGAACGGCATGAACGTGGTCGGCGACCTATTTGGCGCCGGTAAAATGTTCCTGCCGCAAGTGGTGAAATCTGCCCGAGTAATGAAAAAAGCCGTTGCTTACCTTAATCCTTACATTGAAGCAGAAAAAGTCGAAGGCCAATCAAACGGCAAGATCTTAATGGTCACAGTGAAAGGCGATGTACATGATATTGGTAAAAATATTGTCGGCGTCGTACTGGCCTGTAACGGCTACGAAGTGATCGATTTAGGCGTGATGGTGCCCGTTGATAAAATCATTGAAGTCGCGGTAGCAGAAAACGTTGATATCATTGGCATGTCAGGGCTTATTACCCCAAGCCTTGATGAAATGGTGCATAACGTTAAAGCCTTCCATAAAGCAGGTTTAACCATTCCATCAATTATTGGCGGCGCCACCTGTTCAAAAATTCATACCGCCGTTAAAATTGCGCCGCATTCGCCCACTGGGGCAATTTACATTGCCGACGCCTCACGCGCCGTACCTATGGTGTCAAAACTGATTAATAATGAAACCCGTCAAGCCACCATTGATGAAGCCTATAATGAATACGATGTGATGCGTGAAAAACGCTTATCGCAAACCAAACGTAAAACCATTATATCCATTGAGGCAGCGCGCGAGAATCGTTGCCAGCATGACTGGGACAACTACACGCCATTTACTCCGAATGTATTAGGTCGTCAGGTATTTGATGATTACCCACTTGAAGACTTAGTTGATCGCATCGACTGGACGCCGTTTTTCAGAAGCTGGGAATTACATGGCCGTTTCCCTGATATTTTAGACGACAAGATTGTAGGTGAAGAAGCCCGCAAACTTTACGCCGATGGTAAAGCCATGCTTAAAACCATCATCAGTGAAAAGTGGCTCACCGCCAAAGCAGTCATGGGCTTGTTCCCTGCGAATACTGTAAACCATGATGACATTGAACTTTATACCGACGAGTCACGTACCACGGTTGAAATGACCACCCATCATCTGCGCATGCAGCTTGAACGTGTCGGTAACGACAACTTCTGCTTATCAGATTTTGTTGCGCCAAAAGACTCAGGCGTTGCCGATTACATGGGCGGATTTGCTGTCACCGCAGGTCATGGTATTGATGAACATGTCGCGCGTTTTGAAGCAAACCATGATGACTACAACGCCATTATGCTTAAGTGCCTAGCCGACCGTTTAGCCGAAGCGTTCGCAGAGCGTATGCATGAACGTGTACGTAAAGAGTTTTGGGGTTACGCTGCAGATGAAATATTAGATAACGAAGCGCTTATTCGCGAAAAATACAAAGGGATTCGCCCAGCGCCAGGTTACCCAGCATGTCCTGATCATACTGAAAAAGGCTTATTGTGGGATTTGCTTAAACCCGATGAAACTATTGGTTTAAACATCACTGAAAGCTATGCCATGTTCCCAACCGCAGCCGTATCAGGCTGGTACTTTGCCCACCCGAAATCACGTTACTTTGGGGTGACTAATGTAGGCCGTGATCAAGTTGAGGATTATGCTGAGCGTAAGGGAATGACTTTGGCAGAAGCGGAAAGATGGTTGGCACCGGTTTTGGACTATGATCCTGAATAGAGAGTGATGTTGAGTAATCACTGATTACTCTTTATTAGGATTCCAAACTTCGTTTGGATGTAGATCGCAGGGTTCCACCCTGCACTGGCCAAGATGGGGATCAACAGCAATCCCCCTCTTGAATCACCCCTGCCGCCCCAACCAAGTTGTGCTTCTTCATACTCCAATAAAAATACCTAACGGCTCAGACGGGACATCCATGTCCCCCTGAGCCTTAGCCATCATCCTGATGGCTACACGGTATTTTTATCTGCGTATTTCAGCAACTTGGAATGGGGATAGTTGGAGACTGCGGCGTCGGCGGCGAAAGTCATCACTAAAGAACCAAATGAAACTTTAAAATATTAATAATCAACTGCTAAATTATTTACTTTTTCGATTTGATACTCTAATTCCTCATAGAAATTTCGTATTTCATCAAAATTGAATTCACTAAGTTTAGATTCTGCATTATTTCGGTCAATAAATGCTTTTAATGGTTCTAAATATGAAGAAGAGTGTTTCCATAAAATGGCAGTAGGATTCTTTTTGTATG
Organism: Shewanella sp. 10N.286.51.B7; assembly: GCF_002873615.1. Classification (NCBI taxonomy): domain Bacteria; kingdom Pseudomonadati; phylum Pseudomonadota; class Gammaproteobacteria; order Alteromonadales; family Shewanellaceae; genus Shewanella; species Shewanella sp. 10N.286.51.B7. Next base: position 18,653 of record NZ_MCUF01000002.1, on the reverse strand, counting down.
TAGTGATTTCATGGAAATCAAATAATGATTTTGAAATTTGTAAAGACATAAATATACAGCTAGAAATAGTACTACTAGAAGATGTTGATGATACTAAAGATGAATAAATAATTTCATCTAAATCAGTACGCTTTATATTTAATAATACTGACTCAGAAATATTAACTCTAGCAAAGGGAATTATGCAATTTTTATAGCTTAAGTTAGCTACTTCCTGAAGTATTCTGCTTTTCATTTTTAAATCAATATTATGATTTAAATCTAAAAAATTACTAACAGAATGTATGCACTCTTGTGGTAACTTCATTGATAATAGCAATTCTCTTTCTTGAATATATGTATCTATTGCCATTTGAATTTGGTTAAGAGTAGATTCGTCTGTTGCTAGTTTTAACTGATTCTCAAAAGCCTGTCTTGACTGAGTAGCTTCATGCCTAGTTTCCCGAAGTTCGTCAAGTTGTATTCTAATAGACCAAACTAATAACCCAATAGTAGCAAAACTTAAAATAGGATTAAGTGTTCCGCCTACATAATCGCCAAACTGAGCAAAGGTTTCTTGCGAAACTGTAGTCCCCAAAAATAAAGCTGTATATAGACCTAAAATAAATACCGCTATAACGATAAGCCCCCCAGCACCAACTTTTAATGCTTTAGGTATTGTTGTTACTCGGCTTTTCTTGTTTGCATCATCCATAAATTTTGTCTATTAAATAGAAAACCTTACAGTACCTCAATTGATGTTTTATAGCACAACTAAAATTTCTACTTTTCGGTTTAATAAAATGAAGTCAGACGCTGGATGATTCCCCGTTGGAAGTGTCCGAGTGCGTTAAGTGAATTGACGTGAGCTCGGCATGGATTCCGAGGTAGCCTCAGTTGAGCCATGGTCACTCTTTGGCATCCCTGCCATCGTGACATCAGTAAATCCGTTTACAAGCGATGGCGAATCTGAGGCGGTAGTAAATTCACTTAAATTAGCATGAGCCTAATATTTACCAAGAGCCACTTCGTCGGGGCTGCGGGGCCAATGTTTACAGAGAGTATGAGGGTGTCGCAGTACACACCTTTTTGGTCTGGTGTGGGCGAAGCGCCACGACTTACCTTGGCCGCAAGGTCATATAAAACAAAATTATTCTTACTATTACCGCAGTAAAATTAAATCTCCAGAAGCATAAGCCTTTTCAAACTTTCCTTTAGCATCTGCTTTGTGATTAACACAGTTGACCATCTGTTCATCAGATTCGTAACTTTTACAAATGTCAGGCACCGTGTAGTAAGTGCGCCACGCATCGTTTTTACGTTTTCGTTCTTTGGCTTTTTGTTTAGCTAAAAGAGATTTCCTTGCAGCTTCTTGTTTCGCTTGCTGTCGTAATTGCAACTCTATTTTCTGGCGAATTTTTAATGCTTCCAGACGAGTTGCTTCTGCTTGCTTTTGCTTCAATGCAATTTCATTAAGCCCTTGAGTCACTCGGTGCTCTATGTAGCCACTGTAGGCAATTCTCACTAACAACATAACTAATCCGGCTAACAGGATCCCCAAAGTAATTTGTAAAACTGGTTTCATCTTTATTTCCATATTTATAAGACAAAAGAAATACCGTAAGAAGATGAAGAAGTCCATTTAAACGCTCTAGTAAAGCTAATACTTCATCCTTTTTTGCTGATTTAAAATAACCTTTTATCTGTACCTTTGTCTATTAAACATTATTATTAACAGTTAGTTAATCGAATAAAAATGTGAGTGGGAGAGTAAATTCAATCTAAACCCGATCAATTCAAATAAAGTCAGACGCTAAGTCCCCCCCGTTGGAAGTGTCCGAGTGCGTTAAGTGAATTGACGTGAGCTCGGCATGGATGCCGAGATAGCCTCAGTTGAGCCATGGATGGCGAATCTGAGGCGATAGTCAATTCGCTTAAAATAGCATGAGGAACAACACTTCGTCGGGGCTGCGGGGTGTTCCAAGAGGGTGTCGCAGTTCACACCCTTTTGGTCTGGTGTGGGCGAAGCGCCACGACTTACATTGGCCGCAAGGCCAAAATAAGTGGGGTCAAACTCTTAGAGGTCATTTGGGATGCTGTTGAAAAATGCATCAAAGTCGGCTTCCTGCAGATGTCACTTTCTACCTTAATAATATCACCACTGATTAAACTATTTTTGAACATAAAAAAAGCGTCTCATTAGAGGCGCTTTTTATGTATTTTCGGTTTGCTAATTAAGAGTTAGCTAAACTCACTACTTAGGTGGTTAAAATGACTAATTGTTTATTTATCACACATATTTAAATTGAATATGTTTTGATTTATTTCTGATTTTCTTTTGATAAAAAACACCCAAAACCACTTCAAATCAAACACTTAAGGCGCAAACCAAAAACTTGGCACGTAGCTTGTAATAACCTAGGTGTACCCCATAATTGAAAAGGAAGACACCATGTTTAACTCAAGCTCAAATACAAATTTAGTCACTCGTTCAGTAGCTACAAAAACTAACCGTACATTTAAAAAATTAGCGTTAATTGCCGTTATTGCAACAGCAAGTATTGGCGCTCAAGCGAACGAATTAAGTAGTGCTGATGTCGTAAGTGCATTAGAAACACGTTTTACTGAAGCAACCACAGAAATGCTACAAACTGCGAAACAAGAAATTACTTTGAATCTGCAAAGTCACATCGCAGAGCAACTATTTGAGCTAAGTACTTCTCTTGAGTTGACTGAATCAGTAACAGAGCCAGATACAGCATTAGTCAGTAATGAGGACTAATAAATGGATTTAATGATGTTACTTAATTTAGCAGACCCATTAATCTCATTGCTTCTGCTTCCCGTTATCAGCTTTATTGTGTGTTCGTTTTTGATATGCGGGTTGCAGTGGTACCAATTTAGAAGCATCAATGCTATTTCCAAAGAGTTTGTTTCACTGGAGATAGCGGGAAAAACAGCATAACTTAACACGCCACCCATTGTTAAAAAGTAAAGTAACAACTTCTACTTGAAATGCGATGACCTTTTGTGACTATTTGCTATTCAAATTCAGTCTGACGCTAACTACTCCCCCGTAAACACTTAACATGCCACCCATTGTAAAAAGTAACGTCACTGCTTTTAAATAAGTGGGGGCAGTGAGAATAAGAGCGTCAAAGTAAACTTAATCTAAAACTCATCAGTTCAAATTAGGTCGAACCCAATGAGGTGAATGCTGTATCAATGGGTCGGCAAGACGTTTGATGCAAGAAGCGAAAAGGGAAATGTTGTTGTTTTCCTTTCGTCTAGTATGGGCGAAGCGCCACGACTTTCTCCGCCATTAAGGCCGCAACAAATAGAATAAATGGATCAGAGTAAACTTAACCTCTTTGGCTACAAGTCTATATGAAACAAGTAAAATGTAATTCAAATTTCCAATTTTTCTATACAAAGTCAACGACAAATGAATTTCACATGAAAAGTTAATTATTACCCCTAACGTTTAAAAATTAACATTAATTCATTTGAAGATTGAACAAAAAAAGCGCAACTTAACGATTAGAGCTTAAACTCTAATATAGGATATGCCTTACTCATTTTAAAATTTATGTATTTAATTTGAATAATAAACGCTAGGAGAGCTTTCATCTTCGCTTTATAGAGTCACTGTAAAGCCAGTTTCAGCTATGAAGATAGCAAAGGTATTAACAATGAAAAATCAACAAGGTTTTACGCTAATTGAATTAGTCGTCGTCATCATTATTCTAGGCATACTCGCTACCGTCGCTGCGCCAAAATTTCTCAATTTACAAGGTGATGCTAGAGTCAGTTCTCTTGCAGGAATGAAAGGCGCAATTCAAAGTGCCAATGCACTTGTTTATTCTAAAGCAAGTTTAGCAGGAGTAGAAAAATCCGCCCTCAACACAGATTTAGATATTGGTACTGGTGAAGTACTCTTTACCGCGTACGGTTATGTGCTTGCCACCAACTCTGATTTAGAAAATGTACTAGATGTAGAGTTTAATCATGCCACATCCAGTACAGATCCAACCATCACTCATAATAATAATGCTGAATGGACTATTTACGCTGATGGTAATGGCGATGCATATATATGGCAAAAAGGCGCACCTGCAACCTGTAAATTGACATATAAACAAGCTAAAAGTACGACTGAGTTACCAAGTTATCAAATAACAACTGATTCTACTAAATGTTAGAACTGGAATAGGAATAAGTAAGTCAGAGTAAACTAAACCTAAACTTTATTAATTCAAATGAAGTCAGACGCTAGATGATTCCATGTTGTAAGTGTCCGAGTGCGTTAAATAAATTAATTAATGAAAGTCTAAAAGTCTACAAGAGCGACTTTCTCAGCTTTCAGGGTGTAAAAATTGAGAATTAATGGATCAGAGCCTGACCATAACGACTCAGGCTAAATAACTAATGTTTAGGGCTAGGGTTAGAATTAGGATTAGGGCTAGGCTTAGAATCAGCGGAGAGGATTGTGTTATCTCTCTCAGTAACTCATGCAGGAAGAATGCGATGATATAAGCCTTTGCCCAATTCACAGTTAGGCTATTTTAACAGTCATCATCGACTAGAGTTAATGTTTTAGTCGCTACTCGATTTACATTATCAAGATCAACGCCATATCTTAAATAACAAGATGTTAGTGCTCTAGGCGCATCATATTCGTTATCCACAGTTCCCACATTATTAGCAAACGTAATCACATATGCATTATCTGGGCTTACACCTTGACCACCCGCCCACTCACTCTTATCTAAATCCATTGATTCAGCTTGATTGCTCCACATCTCGAATTCATAGTCATGCACAATGCCGTAGAATAGCGATATCCCTTCAGGAGTATCATAAGCAGGTGATTTTTCTTCACCTTCTATTGCTGCAGCAGCAAAATGTAGCGAATCGTTAGAATGAATTGCGCCTTTTAGACCATTTAAAGCACTAATACGTGCATCGCGTTGAAGGTTGATAAATTTAGGCGCTGCATATACCGCTAAAATACCTAAAATAATAATCACGACAACAAGTTCAATTAAAGTAAAGCCACGTAGTTTTTTGCTCATGTAACAGTCCGAAAAATAAGAATAAATAAATTATAACTCGATACATGTCGTCAAAAGGCCTTATTCCATATGGAATAAACAATATTCCATATGGGGTACTTGGATGTGTCAGGAGGGCCCCAAAGCAGAGTAAACTTAATTTAAAACCCAATAAATAAAATAGCACCAACCAGAGATTGAATGAGTAGGTGCATAATTAGTGAGATCAAAGTCAGACCTCCTTCAACTTTTTCACACTTCCCCTAACAAGCTGTTACACTGCGCACCCTAAAAATTTGTTAGCCCTAAACGACACGAGTTTATCTTGCTCTCCCCCTAAACCCGTTGTCCCTTTGAGTGTGCGAATTACCCAATAAATGATTGCTTTAGCCGCAATCAATTAGAACATGCCTATACTTAGCTTGTGTTAACAATAAGTCTCAGCGTTCATAACCCCATATACAGGTCCCAATCATGTTTAAGAAATCGAGTATTTATCCTCCGGTTTTCTTCCCTTCTGTGCTGCTTATATTTGTCATGGTATTTATCTGTGCGGTTTGGCCAGAGCAAGCCAGCATCTTTTTCAAATCCATTCAAAGCTATTTAGAAGTCAAAGCAGGCTGGTTGTATATTGTTGGGGTCGCGATATTCCTTATCTTTATCATCTTTGTCATGGTCAGCCGTTTCGGAGATATCAAACTAGGTCCTGATCACTCCGTCCCTGATTACAGCTTTAAAAGCTGGGCCTCGATGTTGTTTTCTGCCGGCATGGGAATTGGATTAATGTTTTTTGGCGTTGCTGAACCCGTGATGCATTATCTCGCGCCACCTGATGCAACACCTGAGACACTGGAAGCCGCTAAAGAAGCCTTGAATATTACCTTTTATCATTATGGTATTCATATTTGGGCGATTTATGCCGTTGTGGCACTTAGCCTAGCATACTTCTCATACCGTCATAAATTACCCTTACTGCCTCGGTCTGCGTTATATCCTTTAATTGGAGAGCGCATTTACGGCCCTATCGGCCATGCCGTTGATACGTTTGCGGTGCTCGGCACCATGTTTGGTGTCGCCACCTCTTTAGGTTTTGGCGTACTGCAAGTTAATTCAGGCTTAAGTTATTTATTTGATGGGGTGCCAAATAACCCAACAGTGCAGGTGGTTATCATTATGATGATCACCGCTATCGCAACACTCTCTGTTTTTGCAGGCTTAGACAAAGGCGTTAAACGCTTAAGTGTACTCAACCTCACGCTGGCCTTGCTACTGTTAACTGCGGTTTTACTGCTCGGCCCGACCGTGATGTTACTGCAAGCATTTGTGCAAAATACCGGGGGCTATTTAAGCGATATTGTCGGAAAAACCTTTAATTTATATGCCTATGAGCAAAAAGATGATTGGTTAGGTGGTTGGACATTATTGTACTGGGGGTGGTGGATTTCATGGTCGCCATTTGTCGGTACTTTTATTGCTCGAGTCAGTCGTGGCCGTACCATTCGTGAGTTTATCGCTGGGGTGTTATTTTTCCCTACTGGGGTGACATTCTTGTGGATGACGGTATTTGGTAATAGCGCCATTGACCTAATCAGAAACCAAGGCGCAACCTATCTATCTGAAGCCGTATCAAGTGATGTGTCAGTAGCCTTGTTTAGATTTTTTGAGCATCTACCATTTTCGACCGCATTATCAGTGTTAGCTATTTTCTTGGTGGTGACTTTCTTTATTACTTCGTCTGATTCTGGTTCGTTAGTGATTGATAATTTAACCTCAGGCGGCAATGAGCAATCACCCGCAGGCCAACGTGTATTCTGGGCCATATTACAAGGAGTTGTTGCCAGCGTATTATTACTGGCTGGGGGGTTACAAGCACTACAAACAGCTGCCATTGCCAGTGCGCTGCCCATTATGATTGTCATGCTTTTGATGTGTATTGGTTTATACAAAGCCTTGCAAGATGATCGCTTAAAACTTGAAAGCGTGCAGCAACACCATACTGGGGTTCAATTTGCCAAAACTAGCATAAGTTGGAAAGAACGAGTCAATATATTGGTGTCTCACCCCAGTAAAGAGGATGCGCAACAATTCTTGAATACTGTTGCTAAGCCTGGTTTAGAAGAAGTGGTAAAAATATTTTTAGCCAACAATACCCCTGCTGTTATTACTCAGCATGATAAACGAGTGCGGTTATTGATTGGTAACAATGAAGCATTACAGTTTGCTTATGGTTTACGTATTCGCGCATTTACAATGAATGGCGCTGATATCGAAGGCTTTGCTAGCGAGCAAGATTATTACCGAGTAGAAGTGTTTTTAGAGCACGGCGGGCAACATTATGATGTGATGGGATACACCCAAGAGCAAATAATCGCTGACGTGATTAATCAATATGAACGCTACCTGCACTACCAACATCTATCTAATTCTGAGTTAGTAACAGATTAATCGGATAGCTAAGTCAGTATGAGAATGTACTCATACTGACGCTATTGCTTAACCCAAGTATTCAGCTTGCAGGTGACATTCAGGCTATCGACACTTCAGTCACTTTACCTATCTGAATCGGTAAATTGAAGGTGATAGCCAGCCAGAACTCATTACATCTTTATGAATAAAGTTAAGTAATAAGTTAAGTAATAAGTTAAGTAATAAGTTAATCCAGACATTAGAAATGGTATTTAACGAGTAAGCTGGTTACGCTTTGGTCAGTATCAAAGCCTGAACTGCTTTTTATACCGTATTTATTCTTCCAATAATCATATTCAATACCGACTAGTAAAGCGCTATCACCTAGCCCCACTTGTTTACCTAAGTCATATTTAAGCTGTGGGTTAAAGTGGAAGTTTTTCTCATAGCTGCCATCAGAATCGACTACCCAATCAATAAAGCCATCAAACACAATAGTAGACTCGCCAACAGGCCAACTCATTTTCCATGTTGGAGTAATTTGCCATGTATCGCCATCACGGCCATCAGGCAGGCGCTTATACATATTTAATTGGAAAAAATCGAAACCTGGAATCGCTAAATCAAAGCCTGCACCAATCAAAAATGATTCAACATCGCCTTCACCAAACTCCACGGTAGTCGCAATTAATACGTCTTTTACAAAACCCATTTCTACAGGTTTATCTAACATTTTGCTAAAGCTAAAACGTGGGGCGAACTCACCGTAATAGGTTGTTTCACCATTTAAAAAATCTTCTTCGCCATTATATTTAGTAAAGTCCACAAACATGAACAAATCACCAATATTCCAGCCACTAGCATGCTCAAATGTGATTGTTTGCTGGGTTTTCGGGTTCACTTTAAAGTTATCACCATACAGATAAGACAGACTATTGTCTTGCCAATGGACTATCTCTGTTGAAGTTGCGTCATTTGCAGCAACAAAAGGAGCATGACAAAGTAACAATAAAGCCAGAAAACGTTTCATATTAAGTCCTTGTAAATATAAATTTTGCTAAACATACAGTGATGATTTTGCAAGTAAAACAGCAAACACCTTTTGTTCTTATTTCAGAACAGCTCCAACTATTATGACATTTTATTTACTCATCTTTAAGCATTGACCAGTTTAAAATCACAGACTCTGTTTTAATCCCTATTGATAAGTTCGTTGTGAATTTATTCATGATTTATATGAGGTATTTGTTGGAAGATGAAAAGGCAAAGGTGGTTTCAGCTCTTGCTCTGTTTTTGATTTGAGGTTTGAGGTTTGAGGTTTGAAAGGAAACAAAACAGCTTTCTATACTGTTTTATTCCACAGAGTCAGTTGTGTTAATAATTTCCAGCTATGACTTACATATACCATAGTTAAGTAACAGGTTAATAATTGAATTAACGGTATGTTCATTGTTCTAAAATAGCCAATAAATCTTCTTTGGTTATGCCTTTGATTACTTGATTTAAACAGTTTTTATAATCACTCAATGAGCTGCCAACTTGTAAGACTTGAAGTGTGTAGTTCGTTGGCTCTCGCAGCAAATTATCTTCCAGTTTGCGTAGTGCATTCACTTTAGCCAGTTTGATACTTTCATCACTAAACAAAGTGCCTGAATCTAATTGGCCTTTAAGATAATCTTTCACAACTATTTCTAACTCCTTAGAAGAATGATGTGATGACTCGATAATGAAAGTTAATGAAATACCTGAATCTACACTTAAATGAGTGTCTGCAATGTATGCTAGTTTTCTTTTCATTCTCATTTCTGCCTTAAATGGCGCTGCAATAACTTCATTGAGTACGCTCAACACTGCCAGATCAAAAACAGGATTATCGTTCAGCCATAAAGAATATGCAGCAGCGTTACCAGCATTAGGGAAACCAACCACTTTAGTTATTTTCGCTTTCTCATCTGTTTTCTTAGGTGTACTTTTTTTAAGATTTTTAAATGGAGGGGTCCCTTTGTTGGGAACGAGAATGAACAGATCATCAGGTAAGTTATTGAGTAAAGATTTATATTGTTTTAAAGTCATACTTTCAACAATAGATATCAATGAGTCACTCGACATAATGCCAAATTTTAGTAAGTTCATGTTAAAGAAAGCTTGTTTAAATGCCTTGTCTTCAGCCTTACTTTCCAATTCAAAAATGACCTTTTTCTTTGCTTGCAAGAATGATTCGTTAGAAATAGAAGGATTAAGCACTTCAGTTAATACTGAATTCAAATATGTCATTAAGTTTGATTTTTCGCCACTAAACACAATCTTTATAAAGTCAGCATCCGATTTAAAATTCATTCTGTAACCAGCCAGTTTGGCAAAGTAGTCGTTATCACCTAATGATGTTTCCAAATAAGCTTTTAGCATAATACTCAACGATATTTTATCAATTAAGGTTAACCTTTCATCTAACGCTATAGTGACCAAAGCGTCACTTTCTAGTCCAAGTATTTCGCCTGAAAACGTTCTTTCTTTATGAATACCTAAATTCTGTTTCTCTGTAGTTTTTGATATAAAAATATTGGGAGCGGGAAATGCTAGCTCACTTAAAGAGGCTTTCATCCAGGTTGTAGTTTGTAACGTTGAGAATATTGATTGTGAATAAATAGTCTCGTAATAAGGCGTTATAAATGTCTCACCTTCTAACTCGTTGGTAGTCAGAAACACCTGCATGTTATTAGGAGAAATATACTGTAAATACTCTTGAATATCTGACTGAGAAAGTGAGTCTTGTGAATAACCAAAAATAATAGGGTCTTCTTGAGTAAATAGCATTAAATCTGAAATATCACTTACCCAATCACCAGCATCTCGACTAATTTGTGTATTCATTGCTTGAGCCTGAAGGTATTGAAGCTCTGCATTAATATAGTCAGGATGGGGATTTGTATTCAGCATATTAATGTAAGCAAAAACAACGTTAATCACTTCCTGATAGTTTTCTTTTCCTTCATCGGTTAGCTGAATGTAAACATCCAATACTTCATTGTAGCTATCGCCCTGAAATGCTGTCGACACAGAATGTGCTAACCCTTCAGCTTTTAGGTAACTTAAAATGGAGCCTTTAGTCTCGTGACCAATTAACTCAGCAACATACCTTGCTAATGACCGATTTTTTTTATCAAATCTTGTTGGAATATTAAAGCGTATATCTACACTCGCGTTCGCAGATTTAGCATCTATTTTATAAAGGGTACTTAGTTGACTAGTATCGTGAAGGTCAACACGTTGAAGCTTCGGTATATTACCGCGGTCTAGTCTGCCAAATGTTTTGCTTACTAACTTTGCAACCTGCTTATAATTCTGATTTGTATAAATAACTAAAACCATATTATTTGGGACATAGTAAGTACTATGAAACTGCTGTGCGGCTAACCTCAACTCTTGAGAGCTGCCATTCAAAGACGCTTTATTACCCGTCCCAAAAAGCTTGGCGCTATTTGCAGTTGACGTTGTCGCTCTTATGACAGACAAAATCCGCTGCCATTCACTTGTTTTACCCGTTAAGAACTCCTCATTAACTTCAGCGACTCCGATATCTACAACATCTACGGTGAGCAAGGGCTTAAATAGTAAATCTGATAATCGTACTAGAGATTGATAAAGATACTCATGCTCAATTTGTAAGTGATATCGAGTATTGTCTGGTCTTGTTGATGCATTTGACCATCCGCCTGCTGATTTGACAAAATCGTCCCAATCAGAGGGGGCAGGAAATGCGGTACTTCCCATGAAAACAGCGTGTTCAAGAAGGTGTGGTAACCCCTGATATTTTTCTGGGCTATGCCTTTGACCTGCGCCAATATTGACAGAAATAGCACTCGAGGTGGCTCTGGGATCAGAGATAATATTAACTAATAAACCGTTATCTAATTGCAGACTATGCGATAGTTCTGATGATGCCTTGCTCGGTGTTAACAAGGGGCTAGCCGCAACTGCCGAGTTTGTAAAAAACATCAGCACAAGTAGTTTCAATAACTTCAATTAATACCTTCCAAGTTGGTAGTAGTACATCCAGTAGATTAAGTCTGCAAGCTTGTTTTCTTTAGGTGAAAATGATGGGAAATATCCACAATATTTATCAGCGTTTTAGGCTATACAATTGCAATAGGTAGCGAATTTAATAAAGCCGTTAATTGAATCATTTAATCATTCGTGATGACCACTACCGTCCTGCCAATAAAATCGTGTACTGCGCGGCGTTTGTCATTTAAAAGCATGGTGATGAATTCTGAAATGTTCCAACCTAACGCAAGTATTCCTATAAATAGTAGAGTGAAAATTAATGGTTCGATATTAGCAATATTAACTTTCAAACTAACAACGATAAGCAACAGTCCAATTAAACAAAATCCTAAGCTAACAGACTCCCTTAAAATAGATTGGTTTAAACCAATAGGAGTTTCATCTTCATGATTGACTACTTTTACGCCAGTACACATTTTACCAACTGTTTGTCCATAAAAAGCATGCATGAATATATAGTAAATAATGATCTGTAAGCCGTGTAATGACTGTTGTAATTGATCGTTTAAGTTAAATTCTACCCCGAAAATTAAGCACTCAAGATACAGTATTGGTGCTAAAACAAAACCATCAATAATTGCTGCGCCTAGGCGGTGCCAAAAGGTCGCGTATTTATTGGTGATTGCCTTTTGTTCTTCCTCGACAGCTTCTCTTGGTGATGCTTCTTTTGGAGAGGCTTCGTAGATTTGGATCAGCCTAGCGACTTCGTCAAAACGGTCTTGGTATATTGTCTTATCAATCTGATTACGCACATCTAGCAGCTCACCATACGTATATGATGAAAAATCAGGCATTCTATCCATAGAAATGGTTATTCCTTTTACATTTATTAGCAACAAATCACGCTGTATTTTTAATATCTACAAGCCATCTTTAAAATCAGCTTTGGCTACTACTTCACATGAGTATGATTTTTTACAGCATCCATTCGTTACATTTAATCAACAATTTAAGGGTGAAGTAAACGGTGCAGGTTCTAGTTGCCTAAAATTCAAACAGATATTAAATTCCCTCCCCATTACCCCCATTAACCTCAATAAATAATCGAACGGCATAATTGTTTGGTTTAACACGATCAAAAAAGGGGGAACAATCTCTGTTCCCCCTTTTGGGTCTTCGCTAATATAGGCATTCAGACTAATTTAGCCCCCCAGCTCTATGCGATATACGACGTACAATATATACGATATGCAGAACTAAGATTTAGCCACACCAAAAGCATCATCAAACGTCTGGTCTAAACTTGCGTGATCCACTTTATTGCCCTTTAATCGCTCAACCACAAGGTAATTAACTGGCACCAAAATCAAGGTGATAAAGGTGGCAAAGATAATCCCGAAGCCTAGTGAAATCGCCATTGGAATTAAGAACTGAGCTTGGGTAGATTTTTCGAGTAGCAAGGGCATCAGACCAATAAAGGTAGTTAAACTGGTCAACATAACCGGTCTAAATCGTTTTGTGCCTGCGGTTAATACCGCCTCGGCTAATGGCATACCTTCAATACGTTTTTTATTGATAAAATCCACCAGCACTAACGAGTCATTAACCACAACCCCCACCAGTGCAAGCATCCCTAAAATACTGAAAATGGTAAGTGGCGATCCCATAAACCAATGACCGAGTACCGCACCAATTAAACCAAAGGGGATCACACTCATCACAATTAGCGGCTGAATGTATGATTTAAACGGTATCGCCAATAGGCTATAAATCATAAACAACACAAACACTAAGCCCCACTGCAATGAACCAAAGCTGTCTCGTTGCTCACGCGCTTCGCCTTCAAGCGAGTGGCGCACACCAGGATATTGCTGCACTAAACCATCAAGATAGACCTTAAGATCGGCTTGAAGCACTGTCATATTGGTGTTGTCTTTATCCACATCCGCAGTGACATTTAACACTCGATAGCGATCGATTCTTCGAATACTAGATGGGCTTTTACCTGAGGTCATTTTCGCCACATGGCCAAGCGGCACTTGTGTGCCTTGACTGGTGGTAATCAATACCTTTTTAAGGTCATCCAATGACTGACGTTCATCCAATGGCAAACGTAACATTACCCGTACATCATCACGGCCGCGTTGTATACGTTGTACTTCAGCGCCAAAATAGAAACTTCTGACTTGGCTTGACACTTCCTGACGGGTTAAGCCTAAGGCTTTACCTTGCTCTGTTAACTCAATTAATAGCTCTTCTTTACCGTTAGATAAACTGTCGGCAATATCAAATACGGTCGGATAGGTTTTCAAGTGTTGTTTCACTTGGTCGGCAATTTCTCGCAATGTCTCAAGGGAATTCGCACTTAACTGCACATCAATTGGATCAGAGCTTCGGCCGATTTCAGCACGATAGGTCACAGACTCCGCCCCCGGAATATCACCGACACTACGTCGCCACTCAGTTAGTAACTGCCGTGAAGTAATATCTGACTCACGCTTTTCTGCAGGGGTGATTTCAAAACGAACGCCCCCCGCATTTGATGTGCCACCACGGCCACCTGTGGTCGCTAGAATATTAATGATCACACTCTCGCCCGTATCTTCGTCTCGATACTTTTCTTGCAGCGCCTCAGCTTTAGCGGCAATAGCAATAATATGTGCGTTAGTCACCTCAAATGGGGTGCCTGCTGGCATGGTCAAGTTTAGACGTACCGTTTCACTGGGAATGCGCGGGAAGAAGGTAAACTTGGTCCAGCCCGTAGCCAGTAACGCTGCAATAATCAGCAAAATACTCAGGAATAAACTTAACGTAGCAGTTTTATGCTTTAGCGCTATGCGCAAGAATGGTTGATAAAACTTAATAATTGCATGTTCAAACCCATCTGCGAATTTTTGCTGAAACACCTCAAACTTATTGTATTGGTCCTTATCGTTACGCAGTTTAATGTACTTAAGGTGAGCAGGCAGAACAAACTTAGACTCGATTAATGAGAACAATAAAACTGGGATAACTACAATCGCAATCTGGCCAAATATAGCCCCTCGATTCCCCTCGATAAACAACATAGGCAAAAAGGCTGTAATCGTTGTAAGAATACCAAAGGTCACGGGCGCAGCCACTTCTTGCGTACCCAAAATCGCCGCGTGTTCGCCATTGGGAGAAGTCTTAAGATGAGTATAAATATTCTCGCCGGTCACAATCGCATCATCGACCACAATACCCAGTACCAGAATAAAACCAAATAAACTGATGACGTTTAATGAAACACCAAAAAACGGCATAAAGATAAAAGCGCCCATAAAAGACACTGGAATACCAATAAACACCCAAATCGCAATGGAAGGACGTAAAAACAGTGTCAGCAATAGCAGAACCAAAATACCGCCCTGCAGTGCACTGCCTGTTAACGTGGCAATACGGTTTTTAACGATTTCAGAATCATCATCCCAGTAGCTAAGGCCATAACCTTCAGGCAGTGTTGCCTGACGTGAATCAATATAGCCTTTGACCTGATCAGCAACATCAATCGCACTTTGCTGGCCAATACGATAGACATCAATAAAGGCAGCCTGCTGGCCATTAAAACGGGTTCTTACTGGGGTTTCTTCAAAACCATCTTCGACATTAGCAATATCACCTAAGCGAATAATGGTGCCGTCTGCAGCAGATTTAATCGCGATATTGGAAAACTCATCTTTGTAATAAGCTTGGCCTTTTGAGCGCAGTAAAATATCGCCGCCTTGGGTTTTTAAGTTACCCGCTGAGATATCGGTACTGGAGGCATTAATTGCCCGCGACACTTCACTAAGGGTTAAATTATATTGGCGTAACTTGTTTTGCGATAACGCTAACGACACCTCATAGTTACGCACTCCGCTTAAATCCATTTGGGTCACGCCATCAAGTCGCAGTAATTCATCACGCACGACTTCAGCAAACTCAATGGTTTCTTTTTCGCTGTATTTACCTGTTACCGTCACTGCAATCACTTCACGCTTTCGTTGGGCAAGCGCTATCACAGGTTTTTCAGCATCAGCTGGAAAGGTATTAATCGCATCTACTCGACTTTTAATATCGGCCAACATGTCACGAGGGTCGTAGCCACTATCAACCTCAATCGTCACCCGAGATGATGACTCAGATGAACTCGAAGTGATTTTTTCAATCCCTTCTAAATCTTGCACCGCTTCTTCAATGCGAATTGTCACCCCTTTTTCGACATCTTCAGGGGTAGCTCCACGCAGCGAGACACTTACTGATATTCGTTCAGATTCAACCGTTGGAAATACCTCTAGCGGGATCTGCGTAGACAATGAACCTAAACCTAATACCAGTAGCAACAGCATCAACAAATTGGCTGCGACATGGTTTTTAGCAAACCAAGCAATCATGGTCGTTGCTCCTCTTTGGTCGGTTTATCTGCTGCCTTATCTGCGACTAGCTTAGCTTTAGGCGGCTTATCACCTCGACGCGGACCAGGTTCACCTTTATCAGACTGAGCGGCTTTACTCGTTTGGCCCACGATTGAGACTGGCGTGCCAGAACTCACTTGACCAAGGGAAGTCGTTACCAATTCATCGCCACTTTGTAAGCCTGCTCTAATTACTGAGTCTTGGCTGTTTTGCCATCTTGTGGTGATTTCTCTGCGCAGTAATACGCCGTCATTTACCACATAGACATAAGCACCTTGATAAATAGCTTTAGTTGGAATAACTAACGCTTGCTTAAGTTTTTTACCGGCAATATTAGCTGTCAGGTATTGTCCAATTTTAAGTGGCATTTGCTGACTTGCTTGATACACAAATGGGTCGTCAATTTGCGCGACAACGTAAAGCTGCTGCGAGTTACTATCGATGGCCCCTTCAGTGCGAATGAGTTCTCCTTCCCACTTTTGCAAGCCAATTAAATCCGACTCAAAACTTACTTTGGCAACGCTTTTCTTACCTTGCTCAGGGAGCTCAACTAAACCTAAATCGCTGTTGTTAATCGGTAAGCGAATTTCAACATAATCGGTTGCGTAAATAGTGGCTAACTGGCCATTGGTTGACACTACGCGGCCGACATCAACATGCTTTTCGAGTATTCGTCCTGAAAATGGTGCGACCACATGAGTTCGCTCTAGTGCTAAATTGGCTTTCTCTAATGACGCTTGATTAGATAACATCGCCGCTCGCGCTGCGGCTAATTGTGGCTCACGTAATACTAATGAGGTTGGCTCACGGCCATTACTAAGACGCTGCCAATCTGCAAGTGCCTGATTGGTGCGGGCTTGTTCTTCTAACAATTGTTGTCTCGCCAGCATTAATCCAGATTCGGCAATTTTTACTTCTGCTTGATAATCTCGGTCATCAAGCTGGACTAACACTTCCCCTTTTTCAAAAAAGCCACCTTCACGGAAGTTAGGGCTAATAGATAAGATTTGCCCTGATGCTTGCGTCACTAACACACTTTGGGTACGCGGTTTTACCACGCCAAAGCTGCTCACCTGAATCTGATAATCCTGCGGTTTAACTATCAGTGTTTCTACCGACATTGCAGCCACAGCCATTGGTTTGCCACGTTTGCTACTTGGTGGATTTGAAGTAATCACTATGATACTGACGATTGCAATCGCAATAATGCCTGCGGGGATAAGGTATTTCTTATTCATCATATTATTCTTCTTCTGTAACACTCGCATCCAGATCGCCACCTAAAGCTAGGTGCAGTCCGATACGGTTGGCAATAATTTGGTTTTTTAAGCTAATGACTGAGCTTTGGGCAACAAAGGCGCGCGTTTGAGCATCCAACACAGTGGTATAGCTGACTAGACCCACCTGGTATTGCTCAAATGATAACGTTTCAGCTTGAATAGCATTTTCTTGAGCTTTTAAAGTCGCGCGATATTGCTGCTGCAGACTGGCATCTAAATCTAGGTTGTTCTCAACTCGTTCAAAAGCGTTAAATAAGGTACTGAGATACTGTTGTTCTTGCTGCTTCAGCTTTAATTTCTGTTGTTCTGTGAGCGACGCTAATCGGCCCGCATTAAAAATAGGTGCAGTAATACCTGCAAACACAGACCATGAGCTGTAGTCACCACTTAATAAGTTGGCAATGTCACTACTGGCAGTGCCAATATCGGCCCCTAAACTCAATGATGGGTATCGCTGTTTTTGGGTATAAGCTACTAACGCATCTTGCGACAGCAGTTGGTACCAAGCGGCTTTTAATTCAGGTTTGCGTTTGACTAACTCACTGGGCACGCCAATTTTTATCCCTTGTGGCAACAATGGTAGTTTTTCATCAATCAATAATTTGCCCGCAGGATAGCCACCTAACAGTCGCTCTAGGGTTCTGACATCTTGATTTCGCTGACTGCGCTGGGATAGCAGATTGGAGTTTTCAGTATAAAATTCATTTTGTGTTAGGTAGACATCTAATGCGGCATTTAAGCCTTGCAGATAACCTGATTCAATAATCTCAAAATTCAGGCGAGCATTTTCAGTGCGGCGCTCAAACAACTTCACTAATTCATTTGATGTCACTACCTTATAATAGGCAATGACCAAATCGGCCACCAAAGCATCTCTTGCTTGCTGATAGTTAGCTTCAGCGGTTAATAAATTCAGTTTTGACGCTCTGGCGTTATCAGATAATTTACCCCAGATATCGAGTTCATAACTTAAGTTTAGACTCAGGCTATTAGCACTAGAAGAGGCATCATTATCGCCACTTCGGGAGCTATTAGCACCAAGGTTTAGCTCAGGCCAAAAGCTTGAATCGCTCACATTGAGCTGCTGCTTTTTGACCTCAACTTCTAATGCTAGCTGTATGAGTGCTTGGTTGGTGTTTAAGCCAATGCTGATAAATTCTAATAACTGATCTGTCGCTATTGGTGTTACCCAACTTTGATTGTCTTTTAACGACTCAGCATCGGTATGCCAAGAAGGAGGAAGTTGCGGCTTAACCAAAGGCTCATCGACATAGGATGAGCTGGTGCAAGCAGACAAAATGACCAGCGAAGTTGCTAAAGCCACTTTAGTGAAATGTCTTTTCATCAATTGGAAATCCATTTTCGTTATTATTATGCAATTCATTATTATTTAGATGTTACGCAATTGATTCTAAATAGTTCACATTTTAAAGAAAATAGCCAAACAATAACTTTGCATAGCTTTACAAAGCGCTTCTAGTTACCCGCCTATGAACATCAATACATCAATACAT
>NZ_MCUF01000001.1:0-67063 GCF_002873615.1 Shewanella sp. 10N.286.51.B7 | reverse complement strand
GAACAAACTTTGTCGGCGAGCTTTGTGCGTTAACGGGGTGACAATCGATAGGCATTTTGATAAAACTTGTTTCGCATTCATGGCATTTACTCGTGGTAATTTTTGTTTGGCGATAAATTTGATCACCAAATGCCATGAATGTTCCAATTTTTTTTCAATATCTTGTTGTTTCTAATAATTATTTCGTGGGGATTCGTCAGACCCTGACCCCACATATCTGGCTAAAGCCCTAAATAGTTATTAGACAAAAGCTACTCACCACGAAGGACACAGAGGACACGAAGAAAGGCTACTATTCGCAGTAAACTCAGATATCGTTACTTCAGTGGGGCGCTATAAAGCCGTCCTTGGCCGCTCTGCGATTTCATCCCTGAAACCGAAGCCCACAGCCGCACCGACATCTGAATCATCATCTCTCCGAATTAGTTCGCTCAGATGTTTCAAACTCATTTTTGGACAAAACCTAGTTAGAATGATTATTCTATTTACATTTTTTCAGATAAAGTTTTGTATTGTAAACTTCTAAATAAGTAGCCAAATTCAGTTGACCACTACAAATACGTTACCTATGTATTTTTTAGGCGCAGTATTTTTCCCACAGATCTTCTCTGGGTACTTCGCCAATAAATTCGATAGCTTGAATTGCTACCCATTCGCTTCCTTTTCGCACAAGACCTTGGACAATTGCCAGCTCAAGTCTTTGCGTTACTCTGGGAATATAAGCGAGCATATAGCAAAGGTGCTCAGCGACAGGGTCTGCGCCATCTGCCATAACTCTTTCCATTGCACTAATAATTTTAATAATCTGTACATCAGTCACTTGCGCCAAACGAGCTATTGCAAAGACATGTCTAGGGTCACACTTATCCTTTGGAAAATACCATGAAAGTCTGTATCCAGCTTCAGCAACAGTCCATTCATCATGGAGCAGAGACAAAAAATTTTCGAAAAGCTCCTCCCACGCTAATTTTTTATTTTCTCCTAAGCCTTTATTAGACTGATTATCTTTCTGCTGAGCTATTGCAGCAGACATTGAGTTATCAAGCCTTCTATTTATTCTTGTAGTTTCAGCACTTGATATTAGCTTGTACAGCGTATCTGGTTTCAATTCATCATGCTCTAATGACAGGTTAACCAACCAAGGGCCATTATGTGCAAGTGCATTGACAGCATAGTCACTCAAGTTACTCCAGACCGCTTTTTGAGTTTCTGGGTCATAAACAACACCAACTACAGGAAGTGTGCAACGAGACCAGTACTCAAAGTGTGCTTTATCACTTCTAAATACATATCGACCATCACCGGAACGCCTAAAGCTAGACCCTGATTTAATCTGAACACCTATAAACGATCCAGTGGCTATATTCTCAACTTGTGGTTCAATTAAAGCATCTATACCAACATCAAATAGCTCTATTGGACGAAATATAACTTTGCTAGTTCCACACAAAAGTTTCATAAATGAAACCCCTAACTCTCCAGTATGGGACTCTGGGCTGACAGTTGTCATTAGTTACTTTCCAAATTAATTTACCGCTTAACTTCTTAATATTTATGCTTTGAAGTGTTTTTATGGCATAAATCGTTTGTTGGACTTGGCCATAGCCCTGCCCAAGTTGTTTGGTCCACTTTAATGCTATAGTAATTTTATTTTCTGGGGTAGTTGCTTTTTCAACTGTCCGTAGTTTATCAATTATATTAAGTTGAGACTAAAAGCTTAATATCATACTTTTATCTGCTTGAATTCTCTGCCATCGTTAATGGATACATCCAAGTTAGAGTAGTAATCAGAATTTAGCTAATTCGGATAAGTAAAGCATCTTGATTCGTGAGAAGTTACTAATATCCTCAAACCCATTTGTTGCCAACTTTTCTGCAAAATTGACTATGTGCCGACTTTACCTAGCACCATTCAGCAAAAAATAGTGTTAAGTTATTTAAGAATTAAATATTAGCATTACATAGAACATTGAATTATCGAGTTTTTTTGTATTCTTTTTACCGATTTATTGTTATATCTAGGTGATTAGTAGAACACTTGTATTGCGGAAGGGTAGTTATGATTAAGAAGGATAAAAGAAGTGATCTATTAGCCTTTTTTAGGGATAAAGAGAAAAACCAACAACAATTCACTTATGTGGAAGCAGCCAAAGCCACAGGCTATAAAGTTCATTCTATTAGCAAGTTTGTAAGTGAGAATCTCAAAGGTAAGTTCATTTTTCAAAACAAAAGACCACACTGGTATAGTCAAGGTCTACTGTCTGTTAGTGATGATGATTTTTTCAGAATTACTTCTCAAAGTACACAAGCCAAAGTTTTAACAGATGATGACAAGCTATATAACAAGTTAGTAAAGAGAAGTCTGAACGCATTTACTGTAGCTTTGGAAGTTTATAATCGGCCTAGTTTAGAAAATAGAATTGAAGCTTTTGCTATTATGATGACAAATGCATGGGAGCTACTGCTTAAGTCTCAAATTTTAAAAACTAAAGGGTTTGACGCGCTATTTGAAGAAGGTGGAAAAAGTATCCCTATTGGTGAAGCGATTAATTTTAAATACCCCCTTAGAAGCGCAGATAAAGATAACTTAAATCAACTAGTTTCTCTCAGGAATGACGCTGTTCATCTTTTATTACCTGAAATTCAACCTCAATTGTCTAGGTTATTCCAAACAACCGTCTTGTTATACCAAGAGGAATTTTCTCACCAAGAAGGTTACGCCCCCCTTTCAGATCAAAGTGTAGGTATGCTGAGTTTAGTAATTGATGGGCCCGAGCCGGATATGGCTCTTTTGAAAGAAGAATACGGAAAACGAACAGCGGATGAGGTTGTTAAATTTTTGAGTAGATTCACTAACCTTGAACAAAAACATAACTCCAATCGATTTGCTATCAATATGGAGTATAAATTAGCACTAACTAAGAATCCGGGAGCTGGTGACCTAACATTTGGTACTGGTCCTGATGGAACACACACCGTTTTTGTCGATCGGCCAAAAAATTTGAACAAAACACATCCTTTTCATGAAAAGGCAGCGATAGATGAGATCAACAAAAAGCAATCGATTAGTTCCATTACTAATTATTCTTTCAGAGCCGTAGTAAAAAAGCACAAAATCAAGAGCAAAGCTGAGTTTTTTGATTTTACTGACAGACCTAGATATACAGAGTCCTATATTGAGTGGTTTGTAAAAAACTTGAGCCAACAAAACTGGTTGGAAAAATCACTCCCTAAGAAAAAAAGGAAAACATAGTGACAGCTTTGTTTCTTGGTGCTGGTTTTTCGAAGTGGGCGTTTAATTTACCACTTGTAAATCAATTATTTGACTTTGATATTAGCCCTACAAATGATACTGAGCAGCGAAAAGTAGAATTACTAGAGTCTGACTGGAAACGTTGGGAGATTGAGAATAAAGGGGCCTCACCAGAACAGTTTATTTACTGGTGCCTAAATAAGTCTTCACATAGACGAAGTAGAATAAACTGGTACGTTAGTAGAAGGTTAACTGAGCCTTTTATGACAAGGATAAGTGGTTCTTATACTTCCGCCATGTTTGATGAGCGTGTTGTTAGAGAAAATTCAAAGGTTATAGAATTAAAGGGATTTATAACCTCTTTAGGTGAACATGGCTTAAAAGGTATATTAACTTGTAATTACGACACTCTAGTTGAATGTGCACTGGGGACTTCTGGGTTTAACTATGGAGTCATCGGTGAGCAGCTTTATGGAAGAGGCTTAAACCCACAATTTCCATGGCAAAACGCTCACGTTCGCGTAACAGGACATATACCACTGGCGAAACTTCATGGTTCGCTATCTTGGGATTTAAGTACAAAGTATACAAGTGGTAAACCCGGTAGAGCAGGAAAAGCTCTAATTATTCCACCTGCACCAGAAAAAAAGCCGCCACCTGAACTGGAGAGCATATGGTGTAGTGGTTTAGCAAAACTGGCCACTACTTTGTAGTCAATTGATGTGTTTGGCATAGAATAAGTTATCAGAAAATTCAGGTGCACTTGTTCATCGTAACTCGGAATTGTCCAAAAACGAGTTTGTGATTAGCGGGGGCTCGAAGTTAGTTAGCTTTATGTTTGGAACATATCGGTCTGGAATTCAGCCTTCTTATTATGAAGTCCACGGTCTTCCAACCACGAGTAAAATCTACTTCTAGTAATCGAAACACCGCGTTCGTTTAGTTTTCTTAGGATTTCAGCTTTGGAGGTCTGGGTGTCGAGGAGGTTCAATATAAACGCCGTATGCTCATCAAGCCTGGACTTAACTTTCTGCCCCTTCTGACGGCCAGACGATAGCCCTTTGGCCTTTCGTTTAGCGTGACCAGCTTTGGCTCGTTCAGAGCGTTTCTGAGCCTCTACTGCGCTGGCAAAAGATTGCCCAATAACTGTAAATATGATTTCAGCATTATCAACGTTCTCAGAGTTAATGATGGTGTCGTTGTATGCCAAATGCAGCTCACCGTATGAGGCTATCTGGCCGATAGCGCCGACCAACTCCATAACCTTGTGGCGACCCAGCCGTGTGATATCCGATACAATGATGCTTTGTTGAGAGGTAATGAGGGAAGATAACTTCCGCTCACTAAGTTCTGTCTTGGTGGCAGACACATGTTCTTCTATCCAATCCGATATTTGTATGCCACGTTTAGCGGCGTACGCCTTGATAGCTTCTCTTTGTGATTCACCATCGGCTCTTTGTGGATCTGATACTCGAATGTAGCCAATCATGCCAGCCCCCAAGTTGAAGAGTTAATTACTCATGGACGATTATTTGCTGTTTAGGTAGTCCAATACAACTTCATGGTGGTCTTTGGTTTTGAACTTGTTAAACACATGCTCAAGGTTGCCAGACTCATTAATCAGAAAGCTTGTTCTTACAACGCCCATGTTTTCACGCCCCATGAACTTTTTGAGTTGCCAGACACCGTACTTCTCACACACTTCGTGCTCTTCATCGGCTAGCAGAGTGAAGTTCAGCTCTTGCTTGTTGATAAAGTTCGTCAGCTTTTTCGGGGTGTCAGGGCTTAAACCAAGAACAACCACGTTGTGAGCATCTAACTCAGCTTTAGTGTCACGCAACCCTTGAGCCTGCACAGTGCAGCCCGGTGTTGATGCGCGTGGGTAGAAGTAGAGCAGGACCTTCTTTCCTTGAAGCTCAGATAGCTTCACAGGGTTATTGTCTTGGTCATTTAGGGTGAAATCTGGTGCAGTTTGTCCGGCTTCGATTGCCATTGGTTTAGTCCTTACTTTTTCAATTAATGGTATGTGGTGTAGCTTTGTTCGCTACGTCCTATTTAGTGCATTTATATTACGTTAGAGTGTACATTTTTATCGTTAATTCAGTGTCCTGTCTAGTGATTACACTAAACAGGATGTTTTTATCTAAAATCGCCTTTGATAAGGTTATCAGGCCTTGCTTTGGTGACCTTATCCATTGCCTTCTCTCGCTCACTTTCATGCAGCATCTCCATGAGTTCCTGAACCATTTTTATATGGTTGGCTGCTTGTCTAGCTAACGCTTTCTCATGGCTTCTTGCAAGGTCTAAGTATTCCTTTTTTTTCTTATTGGCTTGAGTTCTTTCGCTTTTAAGTTTTTTAACATCTGTTTGTAAAACTTCAACAGGTGATGTACTTGAGCCATCATGTGCTGCACGAGCCTCAAGTGACTTATTCTTCACCATTATTTGAACGTCTTCATGCCTGCGAAGTGCACCCACAGAAAGTCCAGCTTCCTTCTCAACGGTACTATTGTTGATTTTTAGCTTACCTTTTCGGGCTTTCTTCCTTAGTTCTCGGTTTTCTGGTTTACCCTCTAACAGGCGCTCTAGGGCATTTATGAGCTTATTCTTAGTTGCTTGTGTCATTACGAAGTCACTCCGCAGTTGATCAGCAGGTCTTGAACTTCTTGAGGTATTACAACAGGTTCATAGCTGATATCCAAGTCTGTCATAATGCGTTCAGCAGCCGTGATTTTGATATACACTTCTGACGCTGTTTGAGGCGTTACTTCATCATGTTCAATGTCCCATAGCATATGAATTTCGGCCTCTTTGCGCTTAGCTTCTGCGAAAACAGCATCGACAATATAGTCGTTCTTACAGTCTACACATTCTAATAGGTTAACTTGTGTACGTAGGCTACAACCTGTTGAAGTGCAGTAAACGCCAGGGGCGACGGCGTGGATGTGGCGCTTTTGATCTCGGATTTGCTTTTTCCAGTAGTTGAGCGAGAGCATGTTGTCATCGACCTTCTCTTTAAACTGGTTACGCTCAGCCTTCATCATGTTTTTGGCAAACTTTTTGCCCTTGCCGCCAGCGACACGTTCTTTGTTTGCCAGCTTCTTGAAGATGTTCAGGTACACCTGCGCTTTTTGAGCAATCCTTTCTTCATCAATGGCGTGAGCCAAGTTTTGCTTTTGCTTTCTGATTTTCTGGAATTTACTGGCATTCTTAGCGTAATGGCGTGTCATCGCCATGGATACATGGCTGAACTGCTGCTTGAGTTGGGGGAACGCACAAAGCTCGAAGCCGATCAGGTAATAGGCAAACGAGCGGCGGAGCTGATGCGGTGTGAAGTAATAGTCATCCCCCACATTAAACGAAAGGTTAGGATCGGAAACTTTCAAATCGATAACATCGTCATTGGTTAGTGCTAGCTTTTCCGCTAGTGCGCCTTCAAACCACATAGTTGTATGTCTACCAATGTTATTTTTGGTGATAGCACCACAGCCCTCTTTTGTCTTGTGGAAAAAGGCTTGGCTATCAGGGTGACGCCGTCTAAGTGGCGAATGTAGCGCTTGCAGTATCTCGTAAGCCTTTTTGCCGACCTCTGTGGTGACAAACTCATCCTGCTTTGACTGAGAGCCTTTGGTGGTTTTTGAGAGGTCTGCATGAATAACGTGAATGGTTTGCCCTGATATGGTTTCTGTTGTGCACCCATTTGCAGTATGTAGGTGAAAGGTTTCATCAGCGCGCATACCTGTGCGGGACATTAATGCCCAGAGGCAACCACCATTGAGTTGTATAAATAATGATCGCGCCTTTGCAAGTCCGGTTACCTTCCTGTTGCCAACCGTCAATGTTCGCTCAGGGTGGAATTTGTCGATGTAGTCATTCTTGGTCTTAGGTTTGTGCTTGTTGAGCAGTTCAAGTGTCGATTTTTGTGTCGGGTTATTGAGTGCACGAAAAGCAGTTTGAAAGGCTATTCTCTTTTCCTTATCACCTTTATTTTCTGAAGATAAATACCACTGAAGCTCGCCATTTTCGAACTTTGCTTCATCGCTGACAAGGTAGTTTGCATACCCTTGATAGACTTTGTCATGGTAGTCAGCAATGTAATCAGATAGTTTGCTAAGCTCATCACGAATAGGGTATAGCTCGTTCACTAATGCTTCTGATTGTTGAAGTCCCAAATAGTACAGTCGCTGCGGGATAACCGTGTGCTGCTCATTCTCTTTAATGGCTAAACCAAAATCCGAGGCGTTTAACGCTTTGGTAAGGTTAACTTTGAACGGTAGTCGTGTTGCCTCTATGAACAGTTTGTTGAGTGTTACATAGGTGCTTTCTCGTTCGAAGTCCAAATCGGTAACATCACCTAATACCCAAGCCTCTAACAGCTCAAAACTTAATAACTCAAAGCTATTGTGGCCTTCATTCAGTAGCGCAGAGGCGACTTTCTTTAACCTAGAGATAGTATTCACAATGCTCCCAAAAGAATAATCTTTGGGCGAGAGCCACATCATACTCAATGCCAGTGCTCTCAATTGGTTTGTCAGGTTACGCTCCATCACCTTTCCGTCTAGAAAGAAATCTAGAGTATCCGTTGCGGTAGCATTAGGCTCAAAGAACGCTTGGAGCTGACGCCAAGCGTTGTTGTCCCCAATTTTACCCAGCGACTTACCTGTGACGCTAAAACCAATGTCTAGCGCCTCAAAGTCAAACCACTCTCCCGATTTAATAGCAGGCTCTAACACATCCTTCAGGTAGTTTGTGTAGCTTCCAACGTAATTTTGTGCGCTTAACAGAGCATCTTGTTGGCCAATGTTGTACTTAGGTAGCTTTATCATGATTGGCTCCCAATTAACGGTGTAGTGCTAAAATGGCGTGATCCATAGATACCCGAGGGTGACGCCCGTTTTGGTTAAATAATGCCATCGCATTGTCGTACACATCCTTGCTGGCACCATCGAGGGTAAGCTCAAAAGCGGCGATTCTTTCATGGACTTCCTCTTGCGCGTTAGGGTACAGGTTTGCTGCCTCCTTCAGCACATCAATAAAAGAGATAAGTTTATAGATGTGTTGAGTCTCATCGACGGCTTTGGCTGATTGGCATTTATGGCACATGTCGTATTCAGCACAAGGTAGCTGTAGCTTCATGGCGTTATTGGTTTCACGCTGGGTGTTTTTTCCACCTGCAATGCTTTGTTGCCCATTGCAATGAATGCCATTGGGATTGGTTTTTGCCCTTTCTTCCTCTTGCTTCTTTTTCCATTCGTCAAGCGTCAGCATTGTGATGCCAATTTTGGCTGCAACTATCTCTTTTGCTTGCTCTAAACCCGTGTCTTCATCCAATAGCTCCATCACTTGTAGAGCTTGTGAGATGATGATTTTGTTGAGCCTTAGGTCACCATTGGCGTAGTGCTTATCAATGGTTTGAAGAAGGTTTTGCAGGAGGCTTTGAACGCCGCCTGCGCCACTCACGCAGTACACTTGGTTACTGGTCATTTCTCGCCAGCGGCTTGATTGAAGCGATATGAAGTATTCGTTGGGTGCAATTGACCATGTTTTCATTAGATTAGAGCTGATAGGGCTTATTCCGTCCCAGTCTTTAGGGGGGGCCTTCGCTTTACCTCGTTTGAGCAGCAACCGCTCATAGTTTTTAGATCTTTGTTTATCGGCTAACTCTGCGGCGAATTGTTCAATATCTTCGATTAACGCCTTGTCAGCAGCAGGAACAGAGAAGTGGTGGCTCTCGCCATTGCGGTATTTGAACGACACACTGATGTTGCCATTGGCGTCTTTATCCGAATAAGTCAGCGGCAGTAAGATCCCCTTGAAGGGGAAGTCTGTGTAACACGATAAAATGCAGTAGGCGCTATTTACTGCGCCTTGACTGGCTTTTGCTTTTGAGCAAGGGCGAGTGACTTTACTTACGACAATTCGGCCAAGTGTATTGGTCTCTTTTTTTAACTCGATAACATGCTGGTTTCGATAGCTGTGAAACAACTCCTTAAACCATGGCAGGCAGAATGCACGAGTGGGTGAGATTAAGTTTAATTCTACCATTAGATGTTTGTTTATTGGCTGCAAATCAAACGAGCTATTTTTCTCCCCTTCGTTATTCAGCGTAAACAGTAACTCAGAGCCTTCTTCGCCACCGCCGTAGAGTGCTGAAAGCGTTTCAAGGGTTTTAATAAACTTCACTCCATCCCGTTTATCAATATCGAAGCTTTGGTTGGTAAGTACAGCGTCTACCTCTTTATTTGCGCGTGCCTTAAAGCTCGATACCTTAACCACCTGTAAGCTTTTATCCCGCTCATCAGTATGAATCGTGACAGGATGAGCGATGCTTTGTACGTCGCCATCGTTTAATGAGGTAAAAAAGCACATTAGGTGATAAGCCGCCCCCATCGCCATGCTAAACGCGGCGGCAGACTTTACGGATGAGCCCGTTTTACTCTTCCCAAGGTTTTGGGCTTTGAGAGACGTTTTAATTGAAATGATTTCTTGGTGGCCACCTAAGTCAATAACGACAGGCAACTCGTCAGGCAGGGCAAGGTTTTCTTTTTTTGCCGCAATGAGCAGTGGGGCTAGGGTGAAAAATAACTCACTCAACCGAGCAACAAGCATCTCTTCTTCTGCGTCAGAGTAACCCTTATTTGGTGTCTTTTCGCCATTAAACCCTCGGTGATGGGTTGCCCATGTGTCAGCGGGTAATCCACACCATGAAAGGGCGGTGCGAAGTGCTGAAGTTATTTGAGTGGCTGTGCTTTCTTGGATACCCAGTTCATCACCGTGTCTCATTTCCCATAGCCTTTTGGATGGGCGGTACATTTTCACCCGGTGCCGCAGTTCGCCATCATTCCCTGAATATTTTAAATAGCCAGCTTCAGAAAAGGGGTCAACGTTTACGGCGTCACAAAAGGCAATGAAGGCTCTTAATGCCTCGTAGAGCCCCGAGATGGTTCGTATCGATCTACCATTATCAACATACTGGTTGGTCTTCTTACAAAAGCTCCTTAAAAAAGGGATACGGCTGTCGATTTTGACGTTATTGCTGTCTGCGGCAAGGTGTAACAGGTGTGATATATCAAACTCGGTTGCCTTCCTGAGTCTGCCGTCCTTATAGGGGATGGTAAGGTGCAACGGAACCACATTCTTATTGTTTCTGACGTGCTTAACCGTCTTTGAGTTCTTCGCGAGTGGGCTTTTTCCCATGCTACCATCCCTTATTAATCTTGTTGTTTTTGCTCTCTGCAACCCGTAACTGCTCATCAAACTTATTCATGAAATTAATGTACTTTTCCGTGGTTGCGGTGCTCGAATGTCCCATAAGCGAGGCTAACTCGTCCATTAGGTACTCATAGGCAACCTGCCGCTCCCTAGACTCACGCCAAAGCCAATGAGTCGCAAAGGTTGAACGCAAATCATGAACTCGGTAGTACCAAGTAGGTTCTATCGTTTGGATTAGCCTTCTCAATACTCCAAAATGGACTTCCACAGTGTTTTCTGTATACGGGCGTCCTTTATTGGAAACAAAAAGGTAATCAGTGCAATCCACCTCTTCTTTAGAATCAATCAGCTCTTTGCGTTTAACTAGGTGCTTTTGTCGTAGTTTGCTTTCTTTGTATTGCTCTAATTCTTCGTAAAGCTCGATAGGGACTTCAACAATACGGGGCTTACTGCCCTTGGTGCGTGTAATGTGAACGGGTACAACGTCTAATTCACTAAAATCCTTGTTACCAATGTTGTGTGCTGGGAAATGAGTGGCTTCTTCAACTCTAAGTCCTGACTCCTCACACAACCTTAGCATTAGGGAGATAGGCTTTGGCAACGTATCGATATGTTGGTTGAACAACGCTTTCTGTTCGAACGTCATAGGTTTTAATTTTTTATCAGCAGGCGTTTTATCATTCTTTGGAAACATCTTCATGATGTTTGACATTTCATAAACACGTTTTGAACCAGATTGAGTATGTGCAAGCATATCGTGTTGATTAATGCCTTCATAAATCTCAACGGTAGTGAAATGTGTTAATACATGTTCATCATCATTTTTGAGGTAACCATGTCTGTACATCCACTTGTAGAAGCCAATAACGGCCCCCATATAGCTTCTTGCAGTGGCAAGAGAGTATGCTTCATCACCTGTTGAATTTTGTTTAGCACGACAGTTTGCTAAAAGATGTTTAGCAAAGCACCAAGGTGCACCTTCTTCTTCATACTTCGTTAGAGACTTATACGTTAAATACTCAGTTGGTATTTCGTTACCATCGTCATCAAATCGAGGGTAATGTGTAGAATCTAAGTAGCGAGTATAAGCCAGTAACCCCTTTGCAATTGAGTCGGTGTCCTTAACGGCTCCCTTACCACGTAACTTAGAGACTAGGTAAAGAGATTGTGGGTAAACAACACTCCCATCAGGCGCAATGATAATATCTGTTTTCTTGGAGTATGATTGAAGTTTGGAAGGAGAAAGGTAGGGTGAATAAGTCACCTCTCCAGAGTCAGTATTTATGCGCTCTGAAACTTGGAGTTTTGCTAATGTATCAACCTCTATTGAAAGCAGTCGGTAGTCATCATAAATATCAGAATGTTTTTCATCATGTGTTCTTATCACAAACTATCCTCAATATGTTTACCACATATTAAAGATAGTTTCGTCATAAAAAACTATCAAGGTTTTTTGTCATGCAACTTTATCAAGGGTAAATTTCTTTTCGCCCCAGACGCCAAATGCATCGGCGATAGCGTGGTCTTCATCACTCAATAACGAGAAGTTAAGCTCTTGTTTGTCGTTAAACTTAAGCAGTTTAGCAACAGGATCAGGACTTAACCCTAGAACAGTAACCTTGTGGTTGGCAAGTTCAGCTTTACTGTCTCGTAAACCTTGAGCTTGAACTGTACAACCTGGAGTAGACGCTTTTGGGTAAAAATAGACTAATACTGGCCCCTCTTTTAATGCATCCGTTAAAGAGATAGTTTCATCAAATTGGTTTTGTAGAGAAAACTGCGGTGCTAAATCACCAACGGTTAGGGTATTCATGTAAAGTCCTTATTCAATTATTTTATTTTTCACTTGCCTGCATATGATTGATTGAGCAATCTAAAGAGAGTTCAGTTGCGAGTTCATGAATACTTTTCTCAAGCTTTATTAGATCAACTTTTTCAGGAACGTTAATCGTGAACAAAATTGTTTGAGTTAAGTTGTCATCATCAGCATGAGAACGCACAGCAGCTAAATCTAAAGAACGATCAGCTAAGAATTCAGTGATACGTTTCATCGTGCCGCGCTGATCTTGGCCATTAACGCTGACTTCAATACGAGAAACAAAATTCTTAGGCGTATGTTTGGAGGTACGCTTCATCACAGTGAGCAACTCAAGCTCAACACTTAAGCCTGGTAGCAAGGTTTCTATCTTAGTGATTGCAGCCCAAGAACCTGAAATCATCATGATGAGTGTGAACTCATTACCGAATAAAGCCATACGGCTATCGACGATGTCACAATCACATTCACTGGCTAAACGGGCTAGGCGACTTACTAAACCAGGGCGATCTGCACCCATAGCAGTAACGACCAGATAGTTGGTCATGGATTTTCCTCACTTTTTCGATATCATAGAGCGTAAACTAGCGAACTAACGCAAAGTTTTTTTGCGGAGCGTAATGCTAACATAACTAGAACTAAACCACATAAGTATGTACGTAATAGGCTATAAACTGTCTGAAAAGTGGTATGTTGAGACACTTATAATTAATAAGTATTGATTTGTAAGGAAATAAAGTTTATTTCTGCATGTATTAAATAAGATATAAATTCTAAATAAGTGTTTAAATAAGTCGATAATTTTACAGTTTTGTAGAAATGCATTTGAGAGCCCCGTTAATGCTTGTCATTAGTAGTAGGCATAAGTAACATAGCGAATCCTGAAACCTTGGGGAATTTAGATGATAAACGGAAGCATCGTTGCCTTAATCACACCTATGAATAGTGATGGCACAGTAGATTACAGCAGTCTAGAAAGACTAGTAGAATTTCATATTGACCAAGGCACAGATGCGATTGTTGCCGTGGGTACCACTGGTGAGTCAGCGACTCTGCCAATGAAAGAGCATGCACAAGTGGTTGCTCAAACCGTTAAGTTTGCTGCTGGCAGAATACCTGTTATTGGCGGAAACGGTGCAAATGCAACGGCTGAAGCCATTGAGTTGACCCAATCTATGGCCGACTCAGGTATCGTTGGTATGCTTGGGGTTACGCCATATTACAATAAGCCTTCACCTAAGGGCTTAATTGCTCATTACAAAGCGGTTGCTGCTTGTACTGATATCCCACAAATTCTATATAATGTGCCAGGCAGAACATCAGTTGATATGTTGCCTGAAACGGTAGCTGAATTAGTTTCAGTGAGTAACATTATTGGCGTTAAAGAAGCGACCGGTGATTTGACCCGTGTGGCTAAATTACGTGAACTTTGTGGTAATGACTTTAAGTTATACAGTGGCGATGATGCTACTGCTCGTGACTTTTTATTATTAGGCGGTGACGGCGTAATTTCTGTTGCGAATAATATTGTACCAAAATCATTCAAAGCAATGTGTGACGCTGCATTAGCAGGCGATCATGCACTATCAGAAAGCATTAATTTGCCGATGAAAGCACTGTATGAACATTTGTTCTGTGAAGCTAACCCAATTCCGGTTAAATGGGCTGCACATCAGATGGGTTTAATCAGTCAAGGTCATATTCGTTTACCTTTAACTGAACTTTCTGAGCAGTTTCATGGTCTGTTGTTAGAAGCGATGAAACAAGCCCATATAGAGGTAAACCGATAAATGTTGAAGCAAGTCACCCCAATTTTACTGATTGCTGCCGTTACAGCGTGTAGTACGCCGACAGATCGTCGAGTTGCAAATGGTAGTGAAGATTTTACCAATGCCAAAGAAGTACCACTTCTTACCATTCCAGAAGGATTAACTGAACCGACGTACAGTCGTGAATATGATATCCCTAAAGCTGGTGAAGGCGTAAACAAAGAACTGATTGGTAAACGTTTAGATATCCGTCCTCCATTATTAGTTCTGCCGATGTCTGAAGGTACTCGTGTCGAAGAAGGCACCGATAATATTAAAATTATCGTTGAATCTATCGCAAGCACAAAAGACCTTAAGCAAGAAGTGTTTGAAAATCTTAAAGGCTTCTTAGCTAAGTACGATGTTGCTATTGAAAAAGAAGATTATGAAGCTGGCGTTCTCGAAACGGGTTGGATTGAGAACAAAGACGTTATCGAAACAAGCTGGTTTGGCGATGACAAAGTTTATTTACTTCGTCAACGCTACCGCTACGATGTTGACGTGAGTCCTCATGGCCGTTCAGGTAGCATGAGTATCGATCTTGTAGAACATGAAGAATCTTATGACGGTGAAGAACAAGAAATCTTTTTAAGCGGTGAAGACCAACGTCGTTACACCATTGATATGCTCAATAACACCATTGCTTATATGAGTGTTAAGCGTGAAAAGCAAATCAAAGCTGACCGTATTGAACAGAGTTTAGGGATTGATGTAGATCTCGTTGCTGAAACTGAAGAAAGAGGCGCTTTCTGGATTGCTGAAGCTGATTATACAAAAACATGGGATCGTTTGCGTATCGTTATGCCTGAGCTAGGTTTTGATATTGTTGATATGAACTCAGCTAAAGGCCTTTATTACATCGTTCTTGAAGAAAGCGGCGGATTCTGGAGCTCGTTATGGGGCGAAGATAAATTACCGTTAGAACGTGGTAACTATCGTGTTGAACTTGTTGAAACAGCAGACAAAGAACAAACAGAAATCTTTATTAAAGATGCTGCCGGTGAGCCGTTAGATAACGAAGTTATTACTGAGCTTTACCGCGTATTAAGCGAAGCGATGAAAGCAGACCGTAAAGTACGATAGGCTATAAAGTAAATAATTATTTGATGTTGCTTTAAAATGCATCAATTTATTACAAAGAGACACATTTATGTGTCTCTTTTTTTTATGCTTAATTTATCGGAACATACAGTTATTTAGTTTGAATTAATCTACATAAGAGGTGATAACCGCTGATATGTGAACTGTAATTCAGTTTTAATCGTACAAAACCGAGTGTTAATGAAATGTGTATTTTGTAAGTAAAGGTAAAACGCCTTGATACCAGCTTGCTGCTGGGTAAACTAACGTTTGCTTCAATCCTTTTAACATTTTGTATATGAGTTTGACGAACGGAATTCCGATGAAAAAAATAATTATATTACTCGTTGCATTAGGTCTAGCTTGGTTCGGCTACCAATCGACTCTATCTCCTAGTAACACCAAAGAGCGTGTTAAACCTATTCCGAATGTTGTTGTGGCCAAAGTTGCCATGTTACCTGTGCGTGATGAAGTGGAAGCGATTGGTACAAACAAGGCTTTCGAATCTATTACCATTACCCCTAAAGTGACTGAGCAAATTGCGACAATCAATTTTAACGACGGTGAAAAAGTACAGAAGGGCGACTTACTGGTTCAACTTCGTAACCGTGAACAACTCGCCAAAGTGCAAGCTGCAGAAGTCAAAGTGAAAGACCACCTGCGCGAACTTGACCGAATCCGAAGTCTTGTGACCAGTAAAACAGTGGCGGAACTTGAGCGAGATAGGTTACAAACTTTAATCGACACCACTCGCGCAGAACTTGAGCAAGCTAAAGCGGCATTAGAAGACAGAGCCATTCATGCGCCGTTCTCTGGCCGTTTAGGGCTTAAACAAGTCAGTGTCGGTTCGTTAGTGTCTCCTGGCACTCAAATCACCACCTTAGATGATGTCAGCAAGATTAAGCTCGACTTTTCAGTACCTGAGCGTTTTATTCAAGAATTACAGTTAGGCAAAAGTGTTGAGTCAAAAGCCATCGCTTTCCCTGATCGTATTTTTAAAGGCGTTGTGACTTCAATCGATAGTCGCGTCAACCCTTCAACGCGCGCAGTGATTGTACGCGCCATCATTGATAACGCCGATGCTGCTTTATTGCCGGGCATGTTAATGAAAGTAAAACTGATTAAACAAAATCGAGAAACCTTACTATTACCAGAATCTGCGATTATCCCAATTCAATCTAAACAGTTCGTATACATAGTTAACGATGAAAATGTGGTAGAGCAAAAGCCAGTAACGCTTGGGATCCGTAATCGTGGCTGGGTAGAAATCATCGACGGCGTGGAGATTGGTACGCCGGTCATTATTCGTGGCTTACTTAAAGTCAGACCGGGCGATGAAGTGAAAACAGAAGCAGCTGAAGCATTTAATTTTGCCAAGGTCGCTGGTTCGGAGAATGCGGCATGATTTTAACTGATATCTCTGTAAAAAGACCGGTATTAGCCTCTGTTATCAGTATTTTGATTATCATTCTTGGTTTAGTGTCTTTTGAAAAATTGCCATTACGAGAATACCCTAATATTGACCCGCCAGTGGTATCGATTGACACCCGCTATCGTGGTGCGAGTGCCTCGGTTGTTGAAAGCCGTATTACCCAACTAATTGAAGATAGGATAAGCGGCGTAGAAGGGATTAAGCATGTTAGCTCCCGTAGCCGTGACGGGCGCTCATCTGTCACATTAGAATTTGATGTTGGCCGTGATATTGAAGCGGCTGCCAATGATGTCCGTGACAGAATTTCTGGCTTACTCGATAACTTGCCTGAAGAAGCCGATCCACCAGAGGTTGAAAAAGCCAATGGTGGTGATGAAGTCATCATGTGGTTAAACCTGGTCTCTGATCAAATGACCACATTGCAGCTCACCGATTATGCGCGCCGTTATTTAACTGACCGTTTTTCTGTGGTCGATGGCGTGGCTAATATTCGTTTAGGTGGCGGTAAAGTCTATGCAATGCGGATTTGGATTGACCGACAAGCCTTAGCGTCTCGAAATTTAACCGTAGCTGATGTTGAATCTGCGCTGCGCTCAGAAAACGTAGAATTACCAGCGGGTTCCATTGAATCTAAAGAGCGTCACTTTACTGTCCGTGTGGATAGAAGTTTTAGAACAGAACAAGACTTTGCCAATCTCGTGATTACTCAAGGTAATGATGGCTATTTGGTGAGGTTAGGTGATGTTGCTAAGGTGCAAATTGGCTCTGAAGAAGAGCGGATTATGTTCCGTGGTAATACTGAGTCGATGATTGGTTTAGGGGTGTCTAAACAATCTACCTCAAATACCTTAGAAGTGGCACGTGCTGCCAATGCGTTAGTGGATGAAATCAATCCTACATTACCTGCAGGAATGGAGATAAAACGCTCATACGACAGTTCAGTATTTATTGAAGCATCGATTAAAGAGGTTTATCAGACGTTGTTCATTGCAATGATACTGGTGATCATTGTGATTTATTTGTTCTTAGGTAGCGTGCGCGCCATGCTGATACCTGCGTTAACCGTTCCTGTATCACTTATGGGCACGTTTATCGTGTTATATACACTTGGGTATACCATTAACCTTTTAACCCTTTTGGCGATGATCTTAGCCATTGGTATGGTAGTAGATGATGCTATTGTGATGCTGGAGAATATTCACCGCCGAATTGAGCAAGGCGATTCTCCATTAAAAGCGGCATACCTTGGTGGACGCGAGGTGGCATTCGCTGTTGTTGCAACAACCTTGGTACTTATCGCAGTGTTCATGCCGATTAGTTTCCTTGATGGTGATCTAGGAAAACTATTTAAAGAATTTGCTGTCACCATGAGTGCAGCAGTGATGTTTTCAAGCTTAGTGGCCCTGACACTTAGCCCAATGATGTGTTCTAAATTACTAAAACCTGCAGGTCAATCATCTTGGTTAGTGCGTAAAGTCGATGCCATGATGGATTTTGTCACTAATATCTACCAGTCCAATCTGCAATCAGCCATTAAACAACCTTATTTTATCGGTTTAATTGTTGTTGCTGCATTTGCTGTCAGTGGTTATTTGCTTAATAAAGTCCCGCAAGAATTTGCACCACAAGAAGATCGCGGTTCGATGTTCTTAGTGGTTAATGGCCCACAAGGTGCAAGCTTTGAATATATTGAAAAGTATATGGATGAAATCGAAGGTCGCTTAATGCCTTTAGTTGAATCTGGAGATATCAAGCGTTTGTTAATTCGCGCACCACGTGGTTTTGGATCTGGTGCTGACTTCTCTAATGGTATGGCCATTATCGTACTTGAAGATTGGGCTGAGCGTCGCCCAGCGAATGAAATCATTACCGACATCCGTTCGCGTATATCTGACTTAGCTGGTGTAAGAGCTTTCCCGATCATGCGTCAAGCCTTTGGTCGAGGTGTGGGTAAACCTGTGCAGTTTGTATTAGGGGGTCCAAGTTACGAAGAACTCGCAATGTGGCGTGACATCATGATTGAAAAAGCAGGTGAGAACGAAATGCTTGCGGGTCTTGATCATGATTACAAAGAAACTAAGCCGCAGTTGAGAGTTGCAATTGATAAAGATCGCGCAGCAGATTTAGGTGTATCAATTTCGCATATTGGTCGCACGTTAGAGTCGATGTTAGGTTCTAGATTAGTCACTACCTTCATGCGCGATGGTGAAGAATACGATGTGATTATTGAAGGTAATCGAGAAAATCAAAACACTGCAACGGATCTTGAAAATATTTATGTTCGTTCAGACCGAAGCGGTGAGTTAGTTCCTTTATCAAATTTAGTGACAGTAGAAGAGTACGCTGATGCCAGTTCACTTAACCGCTATAACCGAATGCGGGCTATTACCATTGAGGCTAACTTAGCCGATGGCTATAGTTTGGGTGAAGCATTAGATTATATGAATGATATTGCGGATACTTATTTACCTGCTGAAGCTGTTATCAGTTACAAAGGCCAGTCTTTAGATTATCAAAGTTCTGGTAGTTCAATGTACTTTGTCTTTGTGTTGGCTTTAGGGATTGTGTTCTTGGTGTTGGCTGCGCAATTTGAAAGTTATGTGCATCCAATGGTGATTATGTTAACGGTTCCGCTAGCCACTTTAGGCGCGTTAATTGGCCTGTGGTTTACTGATCAAAGTATCAATATCTACAGCCAAATCGGAATTATCATGCTGGTGGGGCTTGCGGCTAAAAACGGTATTTTAATCGTTGAGTTTGCCAACCAATTACGTGATAAAGGGATTGCGTTTGATGATGCGGTAATACAAGCATCATCCCAGCGATTACGTCCTATCTTGATGACAGGTATTACGACAGCAGCTGGCGCAATACCCTTAGTTATGTCGAGCGGAGCAGGTGCTGAAACTCGCTTTGTTATTGGCGTGGTGGTACTGTCAGGCATATTGTTAGCCACGTTCTTTACACTACTTGTGATACCTGTGGCGTATAGCATATTCGCCCGTAATAGCAGCTCACCAGATGCGATCACAAAACAGCTTGAACAAGAACTTTCAAATGATTAATTAAGCTAAATTAAAACTGAAGAGCTAATTAGCAAACTTAAAAGCCAGTTATTCGTAACTGGTTTTTTATTGTTTTATATTTATGACTATTAAGCATAAATGAATATCTCATTGTTTATAAATCCCATGTGATATGTTCCGATAGTTAACGTTAGTCGTAAAATAATGACTAAGCTCAAAATCAATGGATAATAGCTATATGCTGTCACAATCAAGTACCAAGTAGAGCGCAGATGAAAAAGACCGACAAAAAATTAGATAATCAAATTAGAGATACGCTGACAGATGTGTGCGAGGTATTACTCGAGCAATGTTCAGGGTTTGAATGGTTAACCCATACTGTTAATTTCAATGCTTTCCCTGCGTCGTTAAAAGTGGTGTGTATTTTTGAAAATGATCCGCAGCTCACTCAATTAGCGTTGAGCAAAGAAGATGCTTTTATTCAAAACTTAATCATCCATAAATTATTGCAACAGGGCATTAAAGTACAAGCCAAACAAATCGTGTTTGATAGTGAAACACGATGTGAGGCGCAGAATAACGGTAATTGGGCACAGCGCTTGAAGTGAGGTTTGGTATTTGACCAACTAAATAATAAAAAGATGACTTAAGTTATGTTGGCAGTTGCGCTATCGTCACTTGAATTAGAGGCATAAAAAAGGGAAAGCAGATGCTTTCCCTTTGGCTTTAATAGACTAAAACGTTACGCTGCTTGTATTTGTTTCGCAACAGCAGCCGTTTTTGCTTCTAGTTCTTCTGAGTCGAAATCATCAACGTTAATTGATTTCAAACGCCCAACTTCAGCTCTTTCGAGTAATGCAACTTCAGCATCGCTTAACACGCCAAGTGCTTTACCTTCTGCAGCAATTTTATCTAACCACATGAATGGTAGACGTTTACCTGCTGCTTTACATACCTTGTCATATAATGGCTCTGAAGCCAGAATATCCAGTAAGGTTTGTTCTTGAATACCCACTACGTTGTGCTCTGAAGGCGTCCAGAATTGGCCTTGACCTAAGCGGTCTCGGCTGGCACACGGAGTTTGCATAATCTTTGATACTTTATGGTCCAGTACATCACTAGGACGCTTAAGAGGGCGACCAAACGGGAAGATAACAGCACGTAGTGCAAAACCTAGTCCCATAGGGAAGTTATCTAATAAGTCATCTAATGACGTTTGTAACTTATAAAGTGAATCTTCAACCGCCCATTGTACTAATGGTAAGTCTTCAGTTAAACGACCTTCATCTTCGTAACGTTTAAGCGTTGCTGATGCTAGGTATAGCTGACTTAATAAATCACCTAAACGTGCTGAAATACGTTCTTTACGTTTTAAGTTGCCGCCTAAAGTGGCCATTGCCAAGTCAGACAATAAGGCTAAGTTAGCACTGAAACGGTTCATTTGCTGATAGTAACGTTTTGTTTTATCGCTATATGGTGATTTAGAGAAATGACTTGATGTCACACCCATCCAGAAGCTTCTAACAAAGTTAGACATGGCAAATCCGATATGACCGAAAATGGCACTATCAAAGTTACTTAGTCCTTTGCCTGATGTGGTATCAAAAGCGGATTCCATTTCAGCAAGTACATATGGATGACAACGAATCGCACCTTGACCGTAAATGATCATCGAGCGGGTAAGAATGTTTGCACCTTCAACAGTAATTGCAATTGGCGCTGCTTGGTAGCCGCGACCTAAATAGTTATTCGGGCCAAGACAAACACCTTTACCACCGTGGATATCCATCGCATCGATAACACACTTTTGCATTCTGTCGGTAAGATGGTATTTAACGATGGCAGAAATAACCGATGGCTTTTCACCTAAACCAATCCCTACAGTCGTAAGAGAGCTTACAGCGTCCATAAGGTAAGCATTACCACCGATACGTGCCATTGGCTCTTCGATGCCTTCTAACTTACCAATAGGAAGCTTAAACTGACGACGAATACGTGCATAAGCACCCGTTGCGAGAGCTGCAGTTTTAATGCCGCCAGCCGAATTTGAAGGTAGAGTAATACCTCGACCAACCGATAAACATTCAACCAGCATACGCCAGCCTTGACCTGCCATTTCTGGGCCACCGATGATGAAGCTTAATGGTACAAAGACTTCGTTACCGCGAGTTGGACCGTTTTGGAACATACAGTTCAGTGGGAAGTGACGGCGACCTGTTTCAACACCTGGAATATCCGTTGGGATAAGCGCACAAGTAATGCCTAAATCTTCAGTATCACCTAATAAGCCATCTGGATCGCGTAGTTTAAATGCTAAACCTAATACAGTAGCAACAGGGGCAAGGGTGATGTAGCGTTTGTTCCATGTTAGTTTCATACCTAACACTTCTTCGCCCTCAAATTCCCCTTTACATACCACACCAAAATCAGGAATGGCGCCTGCATCACTACCAGCTTCTGGGCTAGTTAATGCAAAACAAGGTACTTCTAAACCTTTTGCAAGACGAGGTAAGTAGTGGTCTTGTTGCTCTGGCGTTCCATAGTGCTGCAATAATTCACCAGGGCCTAACGAGTTTGGTACACCTACTGTTGAAGCAAGTTCACTACTTAAACCAGCAAGTTTTTGTAATACACGTGATTGAGCGTAAGCAGAATATTCAAGACCACCGTATTTTTTCTTGATGATCATGGCAAAGAAACCTTCGTCTTTCAGGTATTGCCATACTTCTTGGGGTAAGTCAGCTAACTCATGAGAAACTTGATGCTGGTTAACCATTTTACACACAGTTTCAACAGGGCCGTCTAGGAAGGCTTGTTCTTCTGCAGTCAAACGCCCTTTAGGATAATTGTGCAATTTATTCCAGTTTGGGTTACCGGCAAACAAATCTGCTTCCCACCATGTGGTTCCAGCTTCGATTGCTTCTTTTTCTGTTGAAGACATTTCAGGCATGATGCCCTGATAGACTTTAAGCAATGGACGTGAAATGAAGTTTTGGCGAAATGATTTTACGTTTAGCGGTAGTGCTAAGACTAAAAAAACAATCCATGCCACGATACCAACAATATCTAATACGCTGCCAATCAGCATGACGACTGCAGCGGCGATGGTAGCCGTGAGTAGCGATACTCGCATATAAGTGGCTGCGCCGAGCACTGCAATCATGGCGATGATCCAAGTCAGGGTAGTCAATGTCTTTCTCCTTAAAGCATTCAAAAATTGAGCACTTACAAATTAATGATCCTATTCACAGAAGTGACTTGTGGTCAGACCTCTATCACATAAAATTAAACCTTACTGCACACGATTACAAGTTTTTTCAAACAATTGTTTAAAATATTTTCTACAATAAAAATATCCCAAAAATGTTTTGCACTAGGTACAATAGTTATTAGATAAAATTATGACTTATAAAACTTTTTAAGGCGTTTCCCCATGTGTGAGTTATTAGCGATGAGCGCTAACGTTCCAACTGATATTGTGTTTAGTTTCACAGGTTTAGCTGAAAGAGGCGGTGTCACTGGTCCTCATGTCGATGGCTGGGGAATTACTTTCTATGAAGGCAAGGGTAGCCGTACTTTTAAAGATGCTTGTCCAAGCAGTGAATCACATATTGCCAAATTGATTAAATCTTACCCTATTAAAAGTGAGATAGTGGTTAGCCATATTCGTCAGGCTAATCGTGGTTGTGTGTCACTTGAAAATACCCATCCTTTTACCCGTGAGTTATGGGGTAAGTATTGGACATATGCTCACAATGGTCAGTTATCTGATTATCAAGAAAAGTTTGTTGTTAATCGTTTCCAACCGGTTGGCGATACAGACAGTGAATTAGCATTTTGTTGGATTATGGAACAGGTGTTAGTTGAATTTGGCCCTAAGCAACCTGAAGATATGAATCAAGTGTTTACATTCATAGCTGGGTTAGCCGACGAAGTAAGAGCCCTTGGTGTGTTTAATATGATTTTGAGTGATGGGATCGATTTAATGACCTATTGCAGTAATAACTTATGTTACATCACCCGCCGTGCACCTTTTGGCAAAGCAAAGTTAATTGATACCGATGTGGTTATTGATTTTGATAAAGAAACCACACCGAACGATGTGGTCACTGTGATTGCGACTAGACCACTAACTAAAGATGAAGAGTGGCATATTTTAAAACCGGGTGAATGGAAGCTATTCAGACAAGGTGAGCTTCAGGCCTGCAACTAATTGTAGATATTATCTGAACTCTTTGTGATAGAAGAAATATCTTTGTGATAATAAAAAGTGACAGTCGATAATCGACTGTCACTTTTTTTTGGGTTAAAACTTAATTACTTGGACATTGAGCAAATGTAGATTTAAATCTGCAATTTTTAGTACGAGAACGTCTGAAAAAACCTTACTATTATATGGGGTGTTTCAAACACCTGCTTTATAGTCTATTTAGTAAAAGGTACAAGTGTTTCGTTTTCTATAGGCTCTAAAAATTGATAATTATCTATTTGTATATCGAGCTGTTTACTGCCTTTTGAGAAATGACTTAACCTTATTGGTAAGTAGCCTAAATCAGGTGCCATCCAAAAAAATGTCTGACGTTTTTTGCTGGTTCTGACGACTTCAATTTTAATGGTGTCGTATGAGCCACTTTCAAGTGTCATTAATTCTTTACCAACAATCTTAAATTCGTAATCATCTAACTCTTTTTCTTTGACCATGGTGTAGTGCAATTTTTCTGGAGGATTGTACATATCCATCCTAAATTGCAGTTGCACCATTAATGGATCGAGAATGTTGTTTTCGAATGTTAACTTTTCGCGCTCGTCTTTATATATAGTA
Source organism: Shewanella sp. 10N.286.51.B7 (assembly GCF_002873615.1). NCBI lineage: Bacteria > Pseudomonadati > Pseudomonadota > Gammaproteobacteria > Alteromonadales > Shewanellaceae > Shewanella > Shewanella sp. 10N.286.51.B7. The sequence goes on along the minus strand of NZ_MCUF01000001.1, from coordinate 42,614 downwards.
TGAATAACACCTTGCCCTTCAGCGAATACCGTTTGTTCACTATAGTCACTACCGGTTCCTGAGCGTTTACTCATGTAGCGGATAGGTTTTAATCTACTATCTACTAATTGAAACTCGCTGCTAATATTACGCACATCAGACAACATCAATAAACTGACATCGCTATCGAAACGATATTGATAGTAACCATTATCTGAGGCCGGCAGTTGATAACGAGCCTTGCCTAAATGAATACTGCCATAGTAAACATTATATTCAGCATTGTGAGCAGCAAGGGGCTTGAGGTAGTTAGGTGAATGTTCTATTTCTGTGTCTGTGGCAATATTCTGTGTGTGTTTATCTGATTGTTGTGCTGTGGTGATAGGGGATGTTTCGGCATTAACGGGTGAAAAAGGCTGCAGCAATAGGGCTGCTATTACTACTGCAGTTAATGAAGTGTTATTTGTCGTAGTAATATTCGAAAAATCGGATAATAATTTAACCAAAGCAGTACCTACGTAAGAGAGTTAAAAAGGTAACGATAAAACCAATGTCGCCATATCGGGTTTCCATTCAAATTTTGACAGTGAAATTTTGCCTTTGTTCACTTCAATTCCTTCTGATCTTAGTCGCTCTTGTTGGTTTTGGAAATTAATCGTGTTGAGTTTAAAAGATATTTTACCTTGGCTATTGATAACTCTATGCCAAGCTAAGTTTAAATGTGGTGGTGCTTCTTGTAGTGCTCGAGATACATAGCGAGCACGACCAGGAAGTCCTGCTAAATCTGCAACTTTGCCATAGGCAAGTACATTGCCTTCAGGGATCATGTTGACGATAAACCAGATTTTTTGTTTTGGCGAAAGCGGATTCATTCAATAATCATCACAGCAAAAACAACAGCATAATCTATCAGTTGCTTGATAGGAATCTTTGCAAAGTTAAAGTGACGTTTTATTTGAACAGAGCATTTAAATCACGGCTAAATAGATGCACAAAAAGTGTGATAATGCGCCAGCGAGTACAAACAAATGCCATATAGCGTGGTTATACGGAATACGCTTATTAATGTAGAAAATGACACCTATGCTGTAAAAGGCTCCGCCTGCTAATAGCAGATTAAAACCTAAATCTGTCATACCTTTGATGAGATCATTCATAACCGTAACGCATAACCAGCCCATAACGAGATATAGGATGACACTAAAGGCTTTGAAGCGGCCGATAAAAAGTGTCTTGAATATGATGCCACCCAGTGCAAGTATCCAAATAGCAGCCAAAACAATATTTGCTTGTTCCCCGTCTAAGCTAATCAGCATAAGGGGAGTGTAAGTGCCGGCAATTAATGTATAAATGGCACAATGATCGGCCATTTTAAAACGTTTTCGCCAAAGTTGTGATTTGCTTGAATGGTATAAAGTTGATGCTAGAAATAGTAAAACGATACTGAGACCGTAAATTCCGATGCCAAGCATCTCAGTGGTATTTAAATGTGTCGATCCTTTAACTAACATTGCCACCATGGCGACGAGGCCTGCTAACACTCCTATTCCATGGGTGACACTGTTTGCTAGCTCTTCAGTCGCACAATAGTCAGACTGAGAACATGAGTTAGTTTCAATTTTGGGAGCCACATTTAACTCAAGAGACATCTTGGTATACAACTTAATAAACTAATTGGAAAATTAGAGTAACAGCTTAAATTGTAAAACACTAGATTTTTAGCGTACATGTGTAAGCTAAATTTAAAAGTGTATTATTTCAGTTTGTTAACAAAGTATTATGTGTTTTATGGTCTTCTCGATGCTTTATTGAACTAATTTAAAGATTGAGTATCAGATAATATTCAGCGATTAAAACAGTAGTGAATACTTGTAGTGGATGCCTGTAGCATTAGCCTTTAGAGACAGCAGCTGTAAGCAGAGTTTAGGTTGACCAAGACTAGACAATCAAACCAATGCTTTATTAATCGCTTGATAAATCGTGTTAACACGGACATTTTTTAACACTAACTTTTTTACACTATATGCGATAAAGCGTTATAGCGTTTTATAATCACCAAGGCGATAGGATGCGCTAAATGACCCACAAGCATGAACCTAAACTTTTAACAAAAGAGCTATCTACTTCGTCGTTAGCTGCTGTAAAGGATAGTGCTTCATCAAAACAAAACTCGCCCCATGCAAATTTTAATGAAGAGATTAACCTCAGCGAATCTACAAATTTCAATCAATCTTTTTCAGAAGATATTCAAAGTCATATTATTGCTAGCGATGCCGTTTCTCAATATGTAAATGATAGCGATAACATTGCGCTTTCTGAATTAAACTTGTCTTTAGCCTTAGCCATAGCAAGCCAAAACCGCAACGAATCATTAAGTTTTGATGAGCCATTTCAACTTGATGAATCTTTTAAATTAGATAGTAAAATAACTCGATCAAATTATTCATCCGCAAAAGATATTGGTACCGTTTCTAAATTTAAAACGATAAGGAAATCGTTAACTCCAACCGTGTTTATGGTAGCAATTGCTCATATTTTAGCTTTTGTCATATTGCTAGTTCTTGCTGAACAGACAGTCAACATTTTCGTAGAAATCGCCACCTCGAAGCAAGAAAATCAAACAGAAACGAAAGAGATCAATGCTTATTTCATTACTGCTGAGCAGTTAGACAGCCTAATCAATCAAGATACGTCAGCCTCAGACGTGAATGAAACCCAAATTGATCACACTGCTACTGAACCACAAGATAACGCCATTACAATACAAGATGCAGTCAAAGAGGAAGTCATAGAGGAACGAGTTGATGATGCAACAAGTGTAGAAACTAAAATCAATACTATTAATTTACCTGTAAAGAATTCATCTGATAACCAATTAATTGAAGTTAAAGAAATTTATGAAATCAATACGATAATTGAAACCAAAGAAGATTTTAATTGGGCAAATGTAGACAGCATGTATTTACAGCAAGAAAAGGATGATGATTTAAGCTCCCATTTGTTTAAAGACATAAAATTAAATCAACACTTATTTACAGGAACAAATGCAGTTAAGCATCAAGTATTGAAAAACTTAAATCAGCAAGCGCTTAATACTTTAATTTCACAGCAAGCTCATTTAGCGACCTCAAAGAGTGGGGCAAGTTTAAGTGAGCTCACGCCTGAGATGTTTGATATTGAAATTATTGAGATTGAAGACAAGCGACAAGCAACCACACTTGACCATAGATTAGACCCCAATAGAATTATGAAACATGGGGAGACATGCTATCGTATTGTGCCATTACCTACGCAAATTAATCCTCATGCAGAAGGTCTAGGTTTTGCTGAGCCCTGTGATAGTGCAAAAATGAAGAAAGCCTTGGGGAAGGCAATTCAAAATAGATTATCTAAAGTGCAATTACCTTAAACATTTGCTGACTATTTATCCATTTTTGAAACCAATCATTGCTTTTACTCTTAATAATAATTCACTTAATATGTTAATTTGATATTCATAATTAGTATTGTTATTGAATATCAGATACTTGTCGCATGAATTAATTTGATTGATTCTTGTGTTCGCCTGACTTTATTTCACTTGTATTTTATTTCATTAGCTGAGTATACTGCTTGCATCTTGTCGGAGTGCCTTATGGCTGAGACCGTTTATTCGGGATCCGTTGAACCTGATCAGGTTAAAACCTGCGAAGGAAACAAGCAGTTAATTTGCTATTTCTTCTTATTGTTTATGTTCAATTTAATTCAGCAAACGTTGAAATTGATGTTGAAACATATAGTGTGATTTTGATTGTTCTTTACCTTTAGAATGACCAAAAATACAAAAAAAGTATCCAAAATTTATGGATGTTTTTTAAACATTAAATGCAAATTACAGAGTTATGTATAACTCGCTCGTCATCAACACACCTCTCCAGACAAGCAACTCTATTTCATTAATTTTGAGGTTGCTAATGTCAAATCGTCGTCAAACCCGTGAACAAGCCCAGGCTTTCATTGATACGTTAAAGCCGCTACAACACCCTAATTCCGAGAAAATATATTTAAGCGGATCCCGTGAAGATTTATTAGTCGGTATGCGCCAAATTCATCAGACAGACACCATTTTAGGTGGCAGCGACGATGCTCCAGTAACAGAGAAAAACCCGCCAATCAAAGTGTATGATTGTGCAGGTGCTTATTCAGATCCCGATGCTGAAATTAACGTTCGATTAGGTTTAAACAAATTTCGCGAAAGTTGGATTGATGAACGTAAAGATACCGAGCAACTTGCAGGTGTGAGTTCTGATTTTACTCAGCAACGATTAGCGGATGATGGCTTGGATCATTTACGTTTTGAAGCGTTAGTTCCCCCAAGGCGTGCTAAAACGGGTAGGTGTGTTACTCAAATGCACTATGCTCGCCAAGGTATTATCACACCAGAAATGGAATACATTGCCATTCGTGAAAATATGGCCCGTGAGCAAGTTACCGATGAAATCCTTACGCAAAAAGCACCAGGTGAAGCCTTTGGCGCAGTGATTGGACAACCAATTACGGCTGAGTTTGTTCGTGATGAAGTGGCTCGTGGCCGCGCTATTATTCCATTAAATATCAACCACCCAGAAGCTGAACCCATGATCATTGGGCGTAACTTTTTAGTAAAAGTAAACGCGAATATTGGTAATTCTGCGGTGACGTCATCAATCGAAGAAGAAGTCGAGAAATTAGTCTGGTCTACCCGCTGGGGCGCGGATACGGTTATGGATTTATCAACTGGCCGTTATATTCATGAAACGCGAGAGTGGATCATCCGAAATTCCCCAGTACCCATTGGCACGGTGCCGATTTATCAAGCGTTAGAAAAAGTGAACGGTGTTGCTGAAGATCTTACATGGGAGGTATTTCGCGATACCTTGATTGAACAAGCAGAGCAGGGCGTTGATTACTTTACTATTCATGCTGGTGTGTTGTTGCGTTATGTGCCGATGACCGCCAAACGGTTAACTGGTATCGTTTCCCGTGGTGGTTCAATCATGGCGAAGTGGTGCTTAAGCCATCATAAAGAAAGTTTTTTATATGAACATTTCAAAGAGATCTGTGAAATCTGCGCCGCTTATGATGTGTCTTTATCTTTAGGTGATGGCATGCGCCCTGGCAGTATTGCCGACGCGAATGATGAAGCACAATTTGCAGAACTCGAAACCTTAGGTGAATTGGTAAAAGTGGCTTGGGAATATGATGTGCAAACCATCATTGAAGGTCCTGGTCATGTGCCAATGCAATTGATCAAAGTGAATATGGAAAAGCAACTCGCCCATTGCGATGAAGCGCCATTTTATACTTTAGGCCCACAAACGACGGATATCGCTCCTGGTTACGATCATTTTACCTCAGGCATTGGCGCTGCAATGATGGCTTGGTATGGCGTTGCTATGTTGTGTTATGTCACGCCAAAAGAGCACCTAGGTTTACCCAACAAAGAAGATGTTAAACAAGGTTTAATTGCTTATAAAATTGCAGCTCATGCAGCAGATGTCGCCAAGGGGCATCCTGGCGCTCAAATACGTGATAATGCATTGTCAAAAGCCCGTTTTGAATTCCGCTGGGAAGATCAATACAACTTAGGTTTAGACCCTGATACAGCCCGCGCTTATCATGATGAATCTTTACCACAAGAATCTGCCAAAGTCGCCCATTTCTGTTCTATGTGTGGTCCCAAATTTTGCTCAATGAAAATCACACAAGAAGTCAGAGAGTATGCAGCAAAGCAAGAAAAACAAGCACAAAGTGCAGGAACAGAGCAGCTAGTATCGGTTGTGGATGCCAGCGAATTTAAAGCGAAACAAGTTTCAGATGCTAATGCTGAAAAACAAGTCGTTGACGTTAATGCGGCGATGGCGAAGAAGTCTGCAGAATTCAAAGCCACAGGTTCAGCACTATACCACGCCGTATCTGACAAACCGCTTGTCACCCCAGAGGCTGAGCTTGAAGAGCTTGAGGGGTAAGCATGCACAGGCCATACGACCTTAAAAAAGTGCAAGCTAAGCCCGTGCAAGCTGGGCAATTGCAAACTAAGCCTATCGTCTGGACCATAGCAGGTTCAGACAGTGGCGGCGGCGCGGGTATTCAAACTGACTTAGCAACCATAAATGATTTAGGTTGTTTTGGTTGCAGTGTCATTACCACAATTACTGCGCAAAACTCAGTTGCAGTTAATTTAGTCGAACCCGTTTCAGAGGCGATGCTAGAAGCACAATTGACGGCGCTCTATGACGATTTACAACCTGCAGCAATCAAAATTGGATTGATTGCTAATCAGCAGCAATTAAATGCAATTGCTTGCTGGCTAAATGCTTTTAGACAGCGAAATATCGCAAATCAGACTGTGCCGGTGATTGTTGATCCTGTCATGGTGGCCAGCTGTGGTGATGGTTTAAATCAAACTGACGAATTAGATTTTAGCCCTTTTAAAGGGCTGATGACGTTAGTGACACCTAATGCTGCAGAGTTATTTAGGCTAGAAGGCTTAGCTAACATAGCCAATCCCCACTCTAAAGTCGGTTTTCATCAAGCTGCAACAGCGTTAAATCAACTCTTACGTTGCAATGTGCTTGCAAAAGGTGGTGATGCCGAACCATGGCAAGGGGAAACTGCTAGTGATCTATTTGTATGTCAGCAGGTTAATGGCGTCAGTGAATCACATCAATACCAACAGTTTTGGTTAAGTTCTCAACGAATCGATACTGATAATAATCATGGCAGTGGTTGTACTTTATCAAGTGCTATTGCCTGTTTTATGGCATATGGTTATGTGCTGCATGATGCGATTGTGATGGCCAAAGCTTATGTGTCAAAAGGCTTAATAAACAGCGTACAATATGGCCAAGGTACGGGCCCAGTTGCTAAAACAGGCTGGCCTGAAGATATTAGTTTATACCCATCTATCAGCCTTTATTATGATCACCAGCCCTATGATTTATTTACTTCAACCACGCAAAGTGGTTGCTATGACAATGGTTTTCCCCAGTTATCACAAGAGATTGGAATTTACCCTGTCGTAAATGATGTCGTGATGCTCGAAGCGCTGCTTAAGGCTAACTGCACCACTGCTCAATTACGTATTAAGCAGTCAGACAATTTACTACTTAAGGATATTGAGCAACAAATTCAACAAGCAATAACGTTAGGGCGAGACTATAACGCGCAAGTGTTTATTAATGACCATTGGCAATTAGCGCTAAAGCATGGTGCTTTTGGAATTCATTTAGGCCAAGAGGATGTTGAATTGGCTAACCTGGACTCGATAAAAGAGGCTGGTATTTCGCTGGGTTTATCAAGTCACAGCATCTTTGAAATCTTATTAGCTCATCAGTTAAAACCGTCTTATATCGCACTCGGGCATATTTTTCCTACCACTACGAAAGTGATGCCATCAGCACCGCAAGGACTGGCTAAGTTAGCGCGTTATGCTGCTTTGCTTAAACCTGTTTGTCCAACGGTAGCAATAGGTGGGATTGATAAACATGTGCTCGATGCTGTTAAAGCAACAACAGTGCGCAGTGTTGCTGTAGTAAGGGCGATTACTGAAGCTAACTACCCTGAAACGGCATTTAAACAATTGTCGCATCAGTGGTTCAGTGACAGTACTGGTATTAGTAATAAAAGTCAGTATGAAAAAGAGCCTAACGACAGTAAATATATGATCAAAGGGAACAGTGATGATGAGTAAGCTAACGGATAAACAATATATCCGTTATTCAAGTCATGTGTTGTTGCCTGAAATTGGTGAACTTGGTCAGCTTAAGTTATTACAAAGTTCAGTGTTAATTATTGGTGTTGGCGGGCTGGGTCATGCCGTGGCTCAGCAACTGGCTGCGGCAGGCGTTAAACATATTACTTTAATGGACGATGACACTGTTGAGCTTTCAAACTTGCCAAGGCAGCTGCTGTTCAACGAGCAAGACATTGGTCAGCTTAAAGTTAACATTGTAAGGCAGAAACTGAGTACTGCTTATAGCGATTGTAAAATCACAGCCGTCTGTAAACGCTTCACAGCTGAAGACTTTTATTCAGTTGATTCAGTCAATTCTGTGGACTTAGTATTTGACTGTACAGATAACTTTGCTTCGCGATTATTGATTAATCAGGCGGTGGTAAATGCAAAAGGCGTGTTGATCAGTGCTGCGATAAGTGGGGCAAACGGTCAGTTATTCTGTATTGATCATAGCAAGCAGAGCAATTTTCACGGTTCAGGATGTTATCAGTGTCTTTATCCCGATGACTCCAATGTCAGTCAATCGTGTGCCCAAGCAGGCGTATTAACATCAGCCTTATTATCCATGGCATCGATGCAATCGTTATTAGGACTTAATTGGCTAACAAGTGATGTAAGCCAACGTGATCGATTAAAAGGGCAGTTGCACTTATTTAACGCCCATAACTTACAGTGGCGAAAAGTCACAATGTCACAAGACCCAGATTGTTGTATTTGCACTCCAAGTTGCATTTAGGACAAGTTATTAGTGTAGGAATTGACATGATTACAATTGAATTTAATGGACTAGCTCAAGAGCTAGGTTACAACTCAAGTTTATTACAATTAATAGAGTTGAAAAATCTGAACCCAAAGTCGTTAGCACTTGTGCTTAATGACCAAGTGGTACCGAGGAGTCGCTGGGCGCAGATTGAGTGCCAACATAGTGACAAAATTGATGTTTTCTCAGCTGTAGCAGGTGGTTAACATGCTATCTATTGCCGATCACCAATTTGATTCAAGATTATTTACGGGCACAGGAAAGTTCTCCGACGCTAAGACCATGTTAGCGGCTATTGAAGCCTCTCAGTCGCAATTAGTCACATTAGCGATGAAACGTATCGATCACAATAAAGATTTTGATGACTTACTGACACCATTGCAGCAAATGGGCGTAAAGCTTTTACCGAATACTGCAGGCGCTCGAAATGCTAAAGAAGCCGTATTTGCTGCTGAACTTGCCAGTGAAATGTTAGCGACAAAATGGATTAAATTAGAAATCCATCCTGATCCTAAGTATCTGATGCCAGATGCGATTGAAACATTAAAAGCGGCTGAAATACTCTGTGCAAAAGGCTTTACAGTCTTACCCTATGTACATGCTGATCCAGTGTTATGTTACCGGCTTGAAGAGGCAGGCTGCGCGGCTGTTATGCCACTCGGTAGCCCAATTGGCAGTAATCAAGGGTTAGCCACAGAACCCTTTTTAGAAATTATTATTGAGCAAGCTAACATTCCTGTAGTGATCGATGCAGGGATTGGCGCGCCATCTCAAGCTTGCAGAGCAATGGAAATGGGCGCAGATGCAGTATTGGTTAATACTGCAATAGCCAGTAGCGCCGATCCGGTGCTGATGGCTAAATGCTTTAATCAAGCTGTTAACACTGGTAGACAAGCTTATCTTGCAGGGTTGGGCAATGTGGAAAAACAAGCAAAACACACCAGTCCATTGACAAATTTTCTGAATTTATGATTAAAGGTTTACCTTACCAATGAGTTTTCTTGAACAGTTTAAGCGGTTAAACCTCGATGACTTATCAATGCGCCTATATAGCACGACGGCAGATGATGTTAAGCGTGCACTCAATCACCCACAAGGTAGCATTGACAGTTTAATGGCATTGTTATCACCAGCTGCTAAACCATACATAGAGCAAATGGCACAACAAGCTTACCAGTTAACAAGACAGCGTTTTGGTGCAAATATCGGGCTATATTTGCCTTTATATCTGTCAAACCTTTGTGCAAATGAATGCGATTATTGCGGCTTTTCTATGAGCAATAAACTCAAGCGCAAAACCCTGTCTGACAATGAATTGCTGGCTGAAATGAAGATCATTAAGCAGCGAGGGTTCGATTCAATATTGTTAGTATCAGGCGAGCATGAAACCAAAGTCGGCATTGACTACTTTAAGCATGTATTGCCCATAGTGAAGCAAGCATTCAGTTATGTAGCGATAGAGGTCCAGCCGTTAACTCAACCTGAATATCAAGAGCTTGTTGAGTTAGGGCTTGATGCTGTGATGGTATATCAAGAAACCTACCAGCCGCATACCTATAGCAAGCATCATACTCGCGGTAAAAAGAAAGACTTTGCTTATCGGCTTGAAACGCCAGATAGAGTGGCTGCAGCTGGCGTTGATAAAATCGGTTTAGGCGTGTTGCTGGGACTGGATGATTGGCGACTTGATGCCTTTGTGATGGGTCATCACTTAGCTTATTTACAAAAGCAATATTGGCGCACTCGCTACAGTATTTCATTGCCTAGATTAAGACCTTGTACTGGTGGCGTTTCGCCAAAAGTGGAACTGACTGATGAAGGCTTAGTACAGATGATCTGCGCATTCAGATTATTTAATGCACAGCTTGAAATTAGCCTGTCGACTCGTGAAACACCTGAGTTTAGAGACAATTTACTGCCGCTTGGCGTGACAAATATTAGCGCTGGCAGCTCTACTGAGCCTGGTGGTTATCAAAACCCACATACTCAGCTGGATCAATTTGAAATCAGTGACGACCGTAGCGTTGAGCAAGTGATTGAAAAAATGCAGATTAAAGGATTAAATCCAGTTTGGAAAGATTGGGAGCGGGCTTGGCATTAATTTAACTTTTACGTTCATCATTGTAGTACTGTACAAACTTGTAATCATGGATGATAATTAACCAATTAGTGAGTTAAGTCTAACGTGAGTGTTGTAAATAAATTTATTGTATACACGGTTAGATTTGGGTTTAAAAAGGAATGATCAAATGCAAATACCTTCTGCAATGACTTCAGGAATACAAGGTTTACAGAGTGCCCAAAATGATTTAGCACAAGCAACGACAGCTGTCGCGGCGCCTGAGCCCACTACAACGACTCCAGTTAAAGTTGAACAAGATACCGTTACGTTAAGTTCTCAAGCTACACAATCAACAGATAAAGTGTCTGCGTTCATTGATGCTGGACAAGCAGTGACTCAAGCTCAGGCATCTGCTGAAGTCATTGATGTAGCCTCTGAAAATGTTGGCACTATTATAGATTTATCTGTTTAAAATTCAGAGATGAACGTACAAAGTCAGCCACTTCAGCAAGGGACAAGTTCTCTAAATCGTCACAATACTTCGAGTAGTAAAAGTGTTGTGTCTGATTCTGCCATAAGTAAAACTGTCTCAACTGTCCCAGTAACAAATAAACCCGTTTCAAATGCATTAAATACCAATAATATTAATCATAATGTTCTAAGTCCTGAACTTGTCAGCGCTGATGTTAACGACCATAACGAAACGATCAGTGTTACAAAAAAATCTTCCGTATTGGCCTCATCTTCAAGTTTCAATTCCAGTACAATTCAGTCAAGTACAATTCAGTCAAGCACAATTCAGCCCAGTTCAATTCAGCCCAGTGCAAATTTTCACTCGGGATCCTTGAGTTCGAAGCCATTAACAACACAGAGTGTCGTTAATTCAAGTCATTTGAGCCCGCAATTTAATTTGAAAAGTGGACCAGTATCGGTTTTAGGTGTCATTTCATCTTCCAAAACGACAGACATCCAGATTGATGGCCAAGCTAATCAAATCGCTGGTGGTCATTCAAATTCTGTTAACACGAGTTCATTGACCACTTCTGCGTCAGTGAACGTTTTTGAGGATACGACTAATGATGTAACGTCCGGCTTACGAGACAGCGATAAAAGCTCTGCTGCTTCTACGCTGGTGGCGACGGATCGAAAAGAAGCTATTGCTAATGTCGATGAAAATAATAGTACAAACGAAAGTAACAACGACATTCAAAGTGACAAAAGCAAAGCTGAAGCTGAACAAAAGGCGCAAATAAAACAAGATGTGCAAGATTCACATCAAGCTGAGCAAGAAAAACAACAAGTACAACTTGATACTCAAATTATTAATGAATTATCTAAAAGGGATGCTGAAGTTAAAACCCATGAACAGGCTCATGCAGCTGTTGGCGGAAGTTTTGCTCAAACACCTCAATATACTTATGAAAAAGGCCCTGATGGAAAACGCTATGCAGTAGAGGGGGAAGTAAAGATTGATGTTGGTGTAATAGCAGGTAATGCTCAAGCTACTTTCAATAAAATGCAAAAGGTTTACGCTGCAGCAATGGCTCCAGTTCAACCTTCTACAGCAGACATTCAAGTCGCTAATGAAGCGGTTCGAAAAATGAATGAAGCTAAAAAGGAGCTTGTATCTGAAAGACAAGAAAAGGTGCTAAGCACAGAAGAGTCTCAACAAATCAATCAATTAGCTCAGCAGTTGGATGAGCAGCAATTTACGCCAACATACCCATTTGATCAAACTAATGATGAAGGAAATGAGCAAGCTAACAATGCGAGTATTTCTCGTATCAAGGATTCAGCGATTAACGCCGCACAAGAATATTCATCTATTAATATTGCCGTATAACACTTCATCACTTATCAAGTCATTCAAATCAATTCAAACTAATTACATTCAAAGTAATTGCATTCAAAGTAATCAAATTTATTAGCTAATATGAATAGTTACCTATTCAACCACCTGATTAATATCATGTTGTAATAATATCAATGACTCTAATAATTTAGATGCTGGCCCTTGTTTATCCCTATTTGGAACCACTAATGAAAGTTGTACCTTACGACTTTTACTGCCTTTCAATGCCAATCTTCGCAGTTCACCTGATTTAATCTCATCCTCAATTAAGTAAGCTGGTGCCCAACAAAAACCAATGCCTGTTTTTAAAATAGTTTTCGCTTCATGAAAATTAGAAACCGTCCAACGTTGTTCTGCTTTTAGCCAACCAGTATCTGATGCTTTATGGGTTGCTGTGTCTTTAATGACAATCTGTAGATGTTGAGCTAAAACTTGGTCATCAGCTATAACATCGTGCTGAGCTAGTGGGTGAGCGGGCGAGCACACTAGATATAATTCTGACTCACATATAGGCTCTGCAACATGACCTTTAGCGGGGATCCCACAAATGGCAATATCTGCAGTGTTATTTAAAATTAGTTCGTGAGTACCAGAAATAACTGAGTCGATAATCGTTACCCGGGTGCCGCGACTATGGGGCAAAAATGCTTTTAAGGCATCCACTAAATAGTGCAGAGGATAAATGATTTCTCGCGCAATGGTTAAGTTAGGCTCCCAGCCCTCGCCAAGATTGCTCGCGAGTTGTTCGAGTTCATCTACTGTTTGGGTTAAATGTCGTGAACGACGTAATAATACTTCGCCTTGTTCTGTGAGATAAGCTTTACGGCCTTTAACTTCGAGTAATTGGATACCCAATTGAGTCTGTAGTTTTGCCACTGCATGATTAAGAGATGATTGGCTTTTGTTAAGCTGTTCAGCAGCTTGGGCGTAACCACCGAAATCAACCACAGATTGAATAATTCGCCACTGCTCTAACGTCGATTTAGCTCTACTCATCTATTAAATTACTCATGCTGGGGTAAACTGCAAAAATAAGGGGTAACAATCGTTACCCCTTAATCATCACTAATATCTTACTTACTTGTTTTTACTCGTGACATTTTTAGGTGTCACTTGTACAGGTAAGTACTTCTTCGTCGCTTTTGTTTCAGCAAGATATGGCCCTTTATGAAGGGTTTCTGGCCAATCAAGTAACATCATGGCTAAAACATTTCTGTGTTCACCCATGACCATATCTGGATTTCCACGTGGTGAAGGGATCAGTTGGTATTCAGGATTAAACGATGCTGCTATGTGGTTTTGCGTCTTCTTAATGACAGGATGATCACGTAAGCCTGTTAAATAGAAACTTATCCCAACTTCAGAAATAATATCGTCTGTGGCATCGGTAAGGATACGGTCAATGTTGTCATCAAAGTAATCTAAAATCCATTTAAACTCTTTGGCACTTACTTCTTGTTGATAATAACCGCTTGCAGCAAAGATAAAGTGAGTCATGCCATACAATTTATTTCTGAATTGTCTTTTATCTAATTCGCTATCTTTATCATTAGGGTAAGCGGCAATGAAAGCTTGTTTGTAATCATCGACGTAGTTTCCGACTTCAAGTTGTTCTGCCCAATACGCGTAATTGATCAGTTGTGCAGCCCAAGCTTTAATCATCTTAGGATCAGTCAATGCAGGTTTAAGATCATATGCTTTTAATGCCGTAACCATTTTTTGATGGCAAGGCCCCATAAAACCTAACTCGTCCGTACGACTGGCATAACGTAATAAAATATCGCTATAAAAGATAAATTCTGGGAAGGGCTTCAGTGCTTTCTTTCTCGCTTTTGCACGAGGGCCTTTACCTAATACACTTATTGCTTCATTGGCTTGCTGTTCGATAAACTTAGGCTTATCAATATTACAGGCAAAATAGTTTTGACGTTCAGTAATAGTGATTAAATCTATCAAGGCTGCATTTGTATACTTTTCATCACCCGTCATTCGGTACATTCTTAAACCATAGTGCCCTTGAATTCTTGGTGGCAGAGAATACATATTTTGTTCAAGGTTAACCTGTATCGCACTTCTTACTTGTTGGTGTGTTAATGGTGTTGCGGTTGATTTTGGGTCATCGGCAGCGAAGGCTGATACCGAAGATACTATAAATGATAAACCAATTAAGCACGATAAGGATTTACTTTTGCGAGTGGCCAGCATTGAAGGCTCTCCTGATGAGTGAAGATAGATCATTGGGTGGAGTAAGTATAATGAACATTTGCTCCATTAGGGGTAAATTATCTTCATTAACCACCAAAATATCAAAAACTTGACGTTCTGTTACTGAAGATTTACTAGATTCGAAAATCATACTAACAAGGCTTTGATGCCAAAGAGGTAAATAATAGTTAACCCCTTCATTTGCAATACCATTGAAGCTAAAAGCTAAATCATTAGCGTATTGCCACTCTTCATTGAAGCTATCTTTAAAAGCCATTGATAACTGTTGTTGCTTTGAGGGCTCATTCAAATAGAAGTCAATAATAACTTTGGAACGTATAACACGTAATTGCCGACGATAATCTTGGACAACTTGCTCTCGTTGAGATAATACAGAATCGTTTTGCTGGCGTAGGTATGCAGACAGCCAATATTGCCCTAATAAATGGTTATCAGCAGATTTCCCCTGTTTATTAATCAGATAAAATTTATTACCCCGTGCTAACCCTGTAACAGCTTCTGCAATTGCATTAATCAACTTATTTGCTTGTCTTTTATTAGAGATAGCGTCTGAATAACTGATGCTTGCTTGTGCAAATTGATGTCCGATCACGGGGTAACGAATAACATGGGCGTTAGTCTGACCTGTTGGGCTAACAAACAATTCTCCGAGTAGACGTTGTTGGTGCCATACACGATAAATTGTATTTTTAACGCCATCTTTGGTGATAGTGTGGTTTGTATCGGTTGTTTCAACTGTTGTAGTGTCGGTTATGTCACTGAGATTCAATGCTTCTATTCGAATCCCCAAATTTTCTAATTGAGTAAATACTCGTGTAAAAATCTCATTTGCAGACTGAGGTCCAGAGTAGGGCTGGTGAGGTAATGAAGCAAGATGTTGCCCAATGTTCCAAGGTGCAAGATTAATATTACTTGTTTGTTGCTGTAAATATTCATTAAGTGAAGCGGCATTGAGTATTTGAGTGTTAAGTGACTCGAAAGCCGTTGCTTGCAAAAGCTGCTTAATGATATCTAATGACGCCGCATTTTTATCTTTTGCTCGTGATTGGTAAGCAAGCCAAGCATTTTTTCTACATTGTTCGTTAGGTTGTGACATTAAGTATTTAGCTAAACTGACATCCAGATTTGGCTTGGTGGATTTCAACATTGAATTGGCAGTCGGTGTGTCTGAGTTATGGTTTGTTTGAGTCGGTAGCTGACAGGTTTTATCGTTGAAAACCATAGCAATATGCTGATTAGTTAAATTTCTTCTGATGGTTGCCTGGGCATTATGCAGTTGTGATTTGGTATTAATATCGAGCTGACGCTGTTTAACCTTAGTTAATGTTTCAGCCAAAGAGGAATAGGGGGGCTGTGATTGCGACAGATTCATTATTAACTGATCAAGTTTTGGTTCTAAAAGTAGTGTTTGTAATTCGTCAGCTAAATGTAACTGACACATTAATATGCTTTCTCGTTGGCTATTAATGGCCAAATCACGATAGTAATTTAAACGATCATTAATGTTATTAAGGCCTAGGGTGAGCTGCTCAAATTGAACGGCCTGTTGGGAAACCGACCGAGTTAAGTCTAATTCAGATAGCGAAGGCTGGTAACGCAAGCATTGTTGGATAAACAGGTTTAGAGGGTTGGCAACTGCGGGAGCAGTTGCCAATAAACTAAAAGTTAGGGTTGCTGCAAAAATGTTTTTTAGCATAAGCGACACGTTCTTCCACTGATAACGTCGGCCCTTTCAGGCTTTCTACGTGTTTAAGTCGGTCTAAAATTCCTTTTCCGTTCGCTGTTTGAATTGCTAATCCTGGTCGTGCATTTAACTCTAACAAAAGAGGGCCACGGACTTTATCTAACACCATGTCAGTGCCCAAATAGCCTAATTCACACATTTCATACGCGCTTGATGCGGTATGAAGTAGCACGTCCCAATTAGGTACTTGGATTTGAGAAAGTTCATAATTGGTATCAGGATGCCTAAGCACTGGCTTATCAAACTGAACCGCATACAAACTTTTACCCGTTGCAATGTCTAAACCGACACCCACAGCACCTTGGTGTAAGTTTGCTTTACCGTCTGAAGCCGCTGTTGAACAGCGAAGCATGCCCATTACTGGATAGCCTTTAAAGACGATAAGACGAATATCAGGTACACCTTCGTAACTAAAACCGTCAAAAATTGGGTCAAATTCAATTAAGCCTTCGACTAATCCAACATCAGGTATCCCACCCAATGAGAACAGGCCACTTAAGATATTAGACACATGGCGATAAACTTCATTTGGCGTTACTTCATCGCCATTAGGTTTGTAATAACGGCCATTTTCAACATGGGTAATAACCAGAATACCTTTACCACCAGAACCTTTAGCAGGTTTGATAACAAAGCCAGTTCTGCCTAATACCATTTGTGGTATTTCGTTAATTTTATGCTGCTCTTCAACAACACCAATTAGATCAGGTACTGCAATATCATTGGCTAAAGCTAACTGCTTAGTAATGAGCTTATCATCTACGCGTTTATAAAATTTGCGTTGATTGTACTTACCAATGTAATCGATATTGCGCTTATTCATATTCAATACGCCATTTCGACGTAATTCCCAAGGCCAAGCGTAATTCTTCATTACTTATCCTCAGCCAGTGGTTTAAAGCGTTTTAACTCAGTTAGGCGATAACCTGTGTATTGACCCATTACCAGTACCATAGCCAAAATAACTAAGTGAATGCCAAGGAAGTTAAATACCCAATGTTGGATCCAACTGTTACTCATCGCGAGGTAAGCTAATGTGGCGACAAATAAGCTACCACCCCCAGACATAAATACTGACTTAGGACCTTCTTCTTCCCAAAGGATAGACATACGCTCAATGGTCCAAGCAAGAATAATCATAGGGAAGAAGGTAATCGTTAATCCTTCACTGAGCCCCAGCTTGTAAGATATAAGCGTGAACAACCCAA
The DNA here is from genome assembly GCF_002873615.1 of Shewanella sp. 10N.286.51.B7. Taxonomy (NCBI): domain Bacteria; kingdom Pseudomonadati; phylum Pseudomonadota; class Gammaproteobacteria; order Alteromonadales; family Shewanellaceae; genus Shewanella; species Shewanella sp. 10N.286.51.B7. Next base: position 25,027 of record NZ_MCUF01000001.1, on the reverse strand, counting down.
TAATAAATATCACCACAATAATCACCGCGGATATTCGGGATATGAGCAAGAGATTGAGTTGCGATAAATACGAACGAATCATTAATCCGAATGCGACAATCAGTAAGAAACCGATTAGACCAGTCAGTAAAGTGGTTTGAATAAATGCCAATGCAATCAGAACCGGCATGAAAGTACCAGAAGTTTTGATACCAATGATGACCCGAAGGAATACAACAACTAACACACCGATAGGGATGAGTAAGATGCCTTTAAAGGTACTTTGTTCCTCAAGGGGTAGCTGATAAAGCGAAAAGTCTAACGAATCAGTGTTCATCATCATGTCAATAGAAGTCGCTAACGCAGAACGAGTTTCCTTTAACATTGAGAAATTAACTTGTGAATTACTACCACCAATGACATCAAGCACTGACATGCCGTTGTGTTGCCAAAGTACTAAGTTATCTGGGCGACCTTGCTTGTTGTTTTCTACATCAAATAAAATCCATTCACCATCTTGGTAGACTTGAACGTAAGGATTAAGTTGTTGACGACGACGTTGATCTTCTAGCATCAAGCCACTAACTAACTTGGCTGGAACACCTTTTGATTGAAGCATTTGCACAAAAAGCTGAGTTCGTGAATTAACTGATAATAGTAATGCAAGGTTTTGCGATTGGTTACTATCATTAATCACATCCATTAACTGTTGAGCATAAGAAATGTTACTCGCACTTCTTTCCCATACCTGGTTAATGATTTGTTCAGCTGCACCCCGTTCAGTAACTTGCCATAAAAACGGCTCTGGGGTGACAGGCTCTTCATCAGCATCAACTTTTAGTTGGCCAGTAGGCACTAATGTCACTCGATAGTATAAAGACTGACGACCAGATGCTTCACGAATTGACCAGACCGCGCGGCGGTCTTCGCCTTCAGAAATATTTAATCCATAACCGGCAGATGTAGCATTTTCTGCTAACACATCAAATGCAGGGTCTTGAGGTAGAGAAAGCGAGGCTTCAGCTGGCTTGCTAGTACCGTTGAACATTACTTTTGCTTCAACAGACCAACTTTGAACTTGTTTGCCTGGAAAAAAGGGAACGTTGTGTTCAACGCTGCGGTAAATACTTGCGCTGATCCCTGATATGAATAATAGGGCTACAAAGATAAAAAATGGCTTACGAGAATGCATTTGAATTCCTATTTCGCTTCTTTAGTCGATTCTGTTTGTGGTTTTTTGCCATGAACATAAATTTGTCCAACATCAACTACTGCAATGTCTTTCATAAATTTACGGCCAAGAAGTAGCGGGAACTCAAGGTGACTTCGGTCGGTTAAGTTCAAGTCTGTTTCGGCAGCATATTGACCAATTTTTAAATGAGCATGAATCACAGGACGGCGATCGTCAGGTAAATCAGCATCTTGTTTGATACGAACAAAGCGCTCGACTTTATGCTCGAAAGTATTGCCAGGTTGCTTTTCACCGTTGGTCATCACATCAAATCTAACCCATTGAACACCGTTACGCTCAAATAACACAATGTTACGTGCATCTAATGAAGATGACTCTGCACCTGTATCGATGCGGGTTTCAAATGACGCTTTTAACTCATCAACATATACATGCTCAATTTCACCTAAGACTATTTTGTCAGAGACAACTGACTCTGGACACTGCGGTGGCTCACTTAATTGTGCAAGTGCTGCAGCATCATCATTCATTTTTTTAGATTGTTTTGCTAATGCATCAGTAATTTGTAATTTTAGGTCGTTGACTTCAGCACTCAAGGTTTGCATTTCAGTAGATGAGTGAGCACATTGAGCATTTATTGCCTCGATAATCGCAGTTTGTGAAGTTGCAAGATTAGCACTCAATTCCTCACTTCCAACGGGAGTGATTTTCGCACTTGATGCACAGCCTGATATTAATGCGGCGGTGACGGTTAAAATAAATACCTGCTTTAACATGACAATTCCTGTTTTCTTTAATCTAAGCTAATGCTTTGATAATTATAATACTATATTAAACTAGGTCGTGATTAGGTTGATTTTTTATCGCTATTATCGTTGCCCGTTTTGGGGCTGGATAACCTTCGACCGTTAAACTTACATCGTTGGGGTCAAGATAATCTACTAAAGATTCATTCTTCATCCATTGTGTTGAGCGTTGCTCTGCCATTGAAGTAATATCCACATCAACGCAACGTATGTCGGTGAAGTCACACTTTTTTAACCATAACATGAGTGCATCGACAGACGGCAAAAACCAGACATTATTCATTTTGCCATATCTGTCTTGTGGGACTAAAACAGCATTTTCATCGCCATCTATCACTAAGGTCTCTAATACAAGTTCACCGCCCATACGCAGTTGATCACGCAATTGCATTATATGATCGATGGGTGAACGACGGTGGTACAACACACCCATAGAAAATACGGTATCAAACGCATCTAATGCTGGAAGCTCTTCAATGCCCAGTGGCAATAAATGTACAGGATGTTCATTACCAGCTAAACGCTTTACTGCTTCAAATTGACATAAAAACAGCGGGGAGGGATCAATCCCGACGACACGTTTAGCGCCAGCACCTAGCATGCGCCACATGTGATAACCACTGCCACAACCGACATCTAATACTGTGCGATTATCTAATGGAGAAATATGTTCTTTAACCCGATCCCATTTCCAGTCACTTCGCCATTCAGTATCAATTTCGATTCCATGAATGTAAAAAGGGCCTTTACGCCAAGGTTGAAATAACCCAAGTAGATTTTGTAACTTTTCTGTTTGTCCTGGAGTCAACTGGCTACCGTCACCAATTTTGACTCCGTTGAATAAATCAATATGAGTTGGCGCTGGGTAATGTAATTTATTGAGGACTTTTTCCCATTTTGGCAAGTTGCCATGTTTATGTTCTCTTTGCCATTTCCCTAAAATTGCTGGAAGTTCTTCTAGCCAATGTTGCAGGCTTGAATCGGCAATTTGTTGATAAAAGGTGCTAAAACTTATCACTTGATGGCCACCATTGATGCAAAATTAAAACATTGAAACCACACTGTTGAATGGCTAAAACCATTCTCAGTAAAGCGTTGTTGGTGCATGGATAAACTGTCTGGGCGCATCACATTTTCAAGTGCACTGCGCTTTTGGCTAATTTCTAGTTCGCTGTATCCATTTGCGCGTTTGAAGTCTAGATGTTGTTCATCTAAAAGTGTTTGAATCACGTTATCTTCAAATCGTAATTTTTCTGAAATAACTAAAATACCGCCAGGGAGTAAACCTTGATAAATCTTGGCGATTAACTCGTCCCTGTCATGAACAGGTAAAAATTGTAGAGTGAAATTTAATACCACCATTGAAGCATTAGTGATGTCGATGTCTCTAATGTCACCACAAATGAGTTCTACTTCAGTATCACTGACGTAGGCAGATAAATTTTCCTGGCAACGCTCGATCATCGATTCACTGTTATCAACAGCGATAATACGACATTGTCTTTGCTCAATTTGGCGTCGAATACTCAAAGTCGCAGAACCTAAAGAACTGCCTAAATCATAAATATTAGATTTAGGGGTAACATAACGGTCAGCAAAATCCCCAATCGTACTAATGATTTGGGTATAGCCAGGTACTGATCGTCGTATCATGTCATTAAATACACCTGCAACCCGATTATCAAATTGAAAATCTGATATTTTATCGGTTGCTGCAGCGTAAATTGTATCTTGTTGAGAGTTCATCTGAGGTAACTTGAGAAAATCATAGATTCATTTTAGCCAATCCTACCAAATAGCAGCAAGTATCCTATTGGTATTTTTTGTTTTATTTTGTTTATTTGCTCTTTTTTGGCTAAATAATTAATTAAGTAGGACAATTGGTCGATATAAATCGGTATGATGAACATATAATTAAAATGATTTACAATTAAGCTTAAGGTTGATTAACAAAATTTCAACCAGATAAAGTGTGTGGTCAAAAAACGAATATAACAAATAACGACTAATAAAATGACAACTAGCACAAAGGAACGCGCTTGAAGTTAATTAGCACTATTTTTACTTTTTTCCTGTTTACGTTGATGACATTTATTGTATCAGCCGATGAAAATGAATCCGCCTCGGTATCATCATTGGCTGTTCCAAGTTCATTAGCCATTTCAATGAGTGAAGATGCTTACCCTTATCAATTTGTTGATGATAACGGTAACCCCGCAGGTGTCATGGTAGATTTATGGCGCGAGTGGGCATCTGCAACAGGCGTAAAAGTGTCGTTTTATCCCATGCAATGGCAACAATCTTTACAATCAGTCGCTGACGGTGACGTCGATGCTCACATTGGTATGGCAATAACCAAAGAGCGACAGCAACTATTTTCATATGCAGATAAAGTATCTTCTCTTAATTCCTACCTTTACCTTCACAAAGATATTGCTAATAAAAAAGCGATTAGTGATATTCGTCCTTTTAAAATAGGCATTATTGAAGGGACTTCACATGAACAGGACTTACTGGCGATAGAACCCAGCCTGACATTTAAATATTTTAAGACTAAAAAAGCGTTATACGATGCTGTTGTTGCAGGTGAAATATACGTATTTGCAACGATTCAAGGCTATAACCAAGGCATTCCTATTAATTTAGAACTAGCCAACAATTTCCATATATCTTCACGTATATTGATTAAAGAAATAGAACTTGCGCCAGTAGTCTCTTTACTAAATCAATCTTGGGTCTCCTTTATTAATGAAGGTTTTAAGAAAGTGTCTACTACCCATGTCGATGAAATTGAAAAGCGTTGGTTTGGCTATCGTCGTGAATCCAACGGTCTATTGATTGCGATGCAAATGAATGTAGAGCCATTTGTGGATATTGGTTTAGACGGTTTACCCCATGGTTTATTTGTCGATTTGTGGCGACTTTGGTCTGAAAAAACAGGTATATCAATAGACTTTATTCCAAGCGATATGAATGGCAGCATTGAACTCATTAAAGATGGTCATGCCGACGTACATATTGGTTACCCTGAGAGTGAAGAAATCAATACAGGTCTTAATAGAGCTAATCATTTTTATTCAGTTAAAAGTCGATTCTTTAGCTACAACAAAGAAATCAAAGATATTAGTGAAATTGATGGTAAACGTATCGGATTGTTTGCTACATCACCTTATATTATCGAGCTTAGGAAAGTTCTTCCTAATGCGCAGATACGTTATTACGATTCCATGGAGCAATTAATCAAGGCAAGTCGTGATGGCGACATCGCAGGCTTTGTTGCTGCAAGTGCTTACACTTCACACTACCTATTACATCAAAAATCATGGTCTGAGTTTTATCAATATAATAAGCTCGATTTTGGTACTCAAATATATAACCTCACCAATGTAGAAGATACAGAACTTGCAGAGCGCATCGCTAATGGTTTTCAGCTAATTAGTGATTTCGAAATGGCAAAACTTGAACAGAAATGGCTTTTAAATAAAGCCGATAGAACATTTTCTACTGTCGATAAACAAATCTATATCAGTAATAAAGACAGAAAATATTTAGACTCACTGGGTGCAATTAAACTGGGGTATTTAACTCAGTGGGCGCCCATGGAGTATCAAAATGAATTAGGTGAATTTTCCGGTATTAATAAAGAAGTTATCGAAATTGTTACAGAGCAACTAGGCATCGATATTATTCCTGTTGCCTATCAGCAGTGGGACAAACTCAATAAAGACTTACAGAATGGCAGTATTCATTTAGTCGGCAGTATGGCAAATAATAAAAATCGAGAGCCAGCACTTGAGTTTACTGAAGGTTATTGGCCATCACCTTGGGCTATTGCGACTACGTTAACTCAACAGCCGTTGTTCAATTTAAGCCAATATAACGGTAAGCGAATAGGGGTCGTCAAAGGCTATAACTTGATCAATATATTGCGCCAACAATTTCCAGGTTTAGAAATTGTTCAAGTAGATAATACTCAACGTGGTTTACAGGCGGTTTCTTCTGGTGATGTCGATTTATTCATCGAACAAGTTGTGACCCTTGCTTATGTGCTGAATGAAGGGGAGTTTCCTGATTTAAAAATGGCCCTAGTTGCAGATTTAACAGAACAAAAAAGTCATATTGGTGTTTATCCCAAACTCAAAACTATCATTCCATTACTGAACCGCGCCATTGAAACGATTGATGAAACCAAACAACAGCAGATGTACCAAAAATGGGTGGCGGTTGACTTGCGTTCTGAAGCGGACAAATATCAAAAGTGGTTTAAAATTGTACTATTAGGTTTGCTGATTATCAGTATGATCACCTTTATCGTCTTCTTGGGTAATAAACGTCTTAAACGTGAAATTACTTTGAGAAAAACGGCTGAGCAAAAGATAAAGTTTGTTGCAGAGCACGACCCTGTGACTAAACTCCCTAATCGTGGTTTACTCGATGACCGTTTAGCGTGTGCGATCAAAGCCCATGAACGTGAACAAGCCAAGTTTGCATTGTTATTTATAGATTTAGACAAATTCAAGAATGTTAATGATCAACATGGTCATCACATTGGTGACGCATTATTAATTCACATTGCCACAGCACTTAAATCAGTAGTACGAAAATCTGATACCGTGTCTCGTTTTGGAGGCGATGAATTTGTCATCTTACTTAACAAGGTCGACAGCAGCGAATGCGCGATAAAAGTCGCAGATAATATTATTAATGTGTTATCTGACCCCCTCATTATTGAAGGAATAACATTAACTGCATCAGCCAGTATCGGTATTGCGGTTTATCCAGATGATGGTGATGATGCTATCGCCATATTACAGATGGCTGATAAAAAGATGTACAAAGTAAAAAAGCAGGGTGGTGATCAACGCAGCTTTTAATCACCGGTTGAGTTTTCAAGGTGATGAACAAACAAAATTGTCTTATTTGCTGTTTTTTTACTCGGTTATAACGGGAACTTTCCCTAAAGCCTGTTCAATTGCAGTAAACTAATCGATACTTCCATGCAAAAATGTAGCACACGTTCAATAAACGCGTTTTTAGGCGTATTATAAGTGCTATAGTTGCCTGCATTATTTTAATATAATGCCAAATTAAATTGTTTTTTAGACACCTATTTCCGAATTAAAGGGTAGAGTTAAATGCGCAGTCATTATTGTGGAGACGTTAATAAGTCTCATCTTGGTCAAGAAGTCACCTTAGTCGGTTGGGTTAACCGTAGTCGCGATTTAGGCGGCGTAATTTTTTTAGATCTTCGTGACAGAGAAGGGATAGTTCAAGTTGTTTACGATCCAGACTTGGAAGACGTTTTCAAAGTAGCCAGCAGTTTACGCGGTGAGTTCTGTGTACAAGTTAAAGGTTTAGTTCGTGCAAGACCTGATAGTCAAATTAATGCACAAATGAAAACTGGCGAAATTGAAGTCTTAGGTCAAGCCCTAACAATTATTAATGCTTCAGCGCCGCTTCCTTTGAGCATGGATAATCATCAAAACAACAGTGAAGAACAGCGCTTAAAGTATCGCTATCTTGACTTACGTCGCCCTGAAATGGCTGACCGTATTGTTTTCCGTTCAAAAGTCACTAGCGCGGTTCGTCGTTTCCTTGATGATAGCGGTTTCTTGGATATTGAAACGCCTATTTTGACCAAAGCCACACCAGAAGGTGCGCGTGATTACCTAGTACCAAGCCGTACATATAAAGGTCAGTTCTTTGCTCTGCCACAGTCTCCTCAATTATTTAAACAATTGCTGATGATGTCTGGCTTTGATCGTTATTACCAGATTGTAAAATGTTTCCGTGATGAAGATTTACGTGCTGATCGTCAGCCTGAATTTACTCAAATTGATATCGAAACTTCTTTCATGTCAGCTGAGCAAGTCATGGAAAAAACTGAAACTATGGTTCGCGGTTTATTCAACGAATTAATGAATGTTGATTTAGGTGAGTTCCCACGTATGTCATATGCAGAAGCTATGACGCGTTATGGTTCTGATAAGCCAGATCTACGTAACCCACTTGAACTTGTTGATGTTGCTGACTTAGTTAAAGATGTTGAGTTCGCAGTATTTAGTGGTCCAGCTAACGATGAAGAAGGTCGTGTTGCTGCGCTTCGTATTCCAACAGGAGCATCTTTATCTCGTAAGCAAATCGATAACTACACTAAATATGCTGGCATTTACGGTGCTAAAGGCCTAGCGTGGATGAAGATTAATGATTTATCTGCTGGTATCGAAGGTATTCAATCACCAGTACTTAAATTCTTAAACGAAGATATCGTCAATCAAATTATCGCACGTACTAATGCTGAAACTGGCGACATCATCTTATTTGGCGCAGATAAAGCAAACGTTGTTGCTGAAGCAATGGGTGCATTACGTCTTAAAGCCGGTGAAGATTTTGAACTTCTTGAAGGTGAGTGGCGCCCAATGTGGGTTGTTGACTTCCCAATGTTCGAAAAAATCAATGGTGGTTACCATGCAGTTCACCATCCGTTTACCGCTCCTCGCGGCGTAACTGCTGAAGAACTTGAAGCCAATCCAGGTGCAGCAATTTCAGATGCTTACGATATGGTATTAAATGGTTGCGAATTAGGTGGTGGTTCTGTTCGTATTCATAATGCTGACATGCAAAGTGCGGTATTCCGTATTTTAGGCATTGATGATAAAGAAGCGAATGAAAAGTTTGGTTTCTTACTAGAAGCATTACGTTACGGTACACCACCGCATGCAGGTTTAGCATTTGGCTTAGACCGTATTATCATGTTAATGACAGGTGCTAGTTCAATTCGTGATGTAATGGCATTCCCGAAAACAACGACTGCAGCATGTCCATTAACGAATGCCCCAGGATTTGCCAATCCTCAGCAATTAGTTGATTTAGGGATTAGTGTTATCCCTCAAGAAAAGCCTGCCGCTGACGAATAATGTTAATCAGCAAAATTACAAATCTTATTGGTTTGTACTAAAGCGTTAACCCACATACCGAGGCTTTTGCCTCGGTCTGTTTTTATATAGAACAAATATAACTGAAGGAGTCACAATGGCTGGTCACAGTAAATGGGACAACATTAAACACCGTAAAGCTGCTCAAGATGCAAAACGAGGTAAGCTATTCAGTAAATTTATTCGAGAGTTAACGGTATCTGCTCGTGAAGGAGGCTCAGATCCTGATGCCAACCCGCGTCTACGTGCAGCAATTGATAAAGCATTATCAAATAACATGACTCGTGACACTGTTGAACGTGCTGTCAAACGTGGGGCTGGTGAACTCGATGGTCAGCAATTAGATACCATTATTTATGAAGGTTATGGGCCTGGCGGTACAGCAGTTATGGTAGAAACCATGACAGATAACAAAAACCGTACCGTCTCAGGCGTGCGTAATGCCTTTAGTAAATCTGGTGGAAATTTAGGTACTGATGGCTCAGTGGCATATATGTTCACTAAATCAGGGGTTATTTCTTATGATGCAGCCATTGACGAAGACGAATTAATGGATGCTGCATTAGAAGCTGGTGCTGATGATGTTGTCACTCATGACAATGGTGCATTTGATGTTCTGACTACACCTGATGCCTTTGGCAGTGTTAAAGATGCACTGGATGCTGCTGGATTTGAAGCCATCAATGCAGAAGTCACTATGATAGCAGGTACCAAAGCTGAATTAGATGCCGATACTGCGGCAAAATTTATGCGTTTAATTGATAACCTTGAAGATCATGATGATGTTCAGGAAGTTTATCATAATGCTGAAATCTCAGATGAAGTGATGGAAAGCCTTGAATAATTGTTCCAAGGAAGCGTAAAGCGATGACAATCATTTTGGGTATTGACCCAGGTTCGCGGATCACAGGTTATGGTGTCATTCAATGTCAGGGTAGACAGCAAAGATACCTTGGTAGTGGTTGTATTCGCACCTCTGCAGATGATCTGCCCACTAGACTTAAACAAGTCTTTGATGGGGTCACTGAAATAATAAAGCAGTACCAACCCGATCAATTTGCTATTGAACGGGTTTTTATGGCAAAAAATGCTGATTCAGCCCTTAAATTGGGTCAAGCAAGAGGCGTAGCCATTGTCGCTGCAATGAATGCGGGTTTACCTGTTGCCGAATACAGTGCAACTCAAATTAAAAGTGCGGTTGTAGGAACTGGACGCGCGCAAAAAACACAAGTTCAGCATATGATCCAACAAATTTTTAAGTTGCCAGCAGCGCCCCAAGCGGATGCGGCAGATGCGTTGGGCGTTGCTGTTTGTCATAACCATACTTTTCAAAGTTTAATTGCAATGGGCGGAAAAGCCCAAAGCCGCACATATGGACGATATAAATGATAGGAAGATTAAGTGGACTTGTTGTTGAGAAACAAGCGCCTGAAATAGTGTTAGATGTTAATGGCGTGGGTTATGAGTTACAAGTGCCTATGACCAGCTTTTACGAGCTTCCGGAACTTAATCAAGTTGCAATGTTATACACTCATTTTGTGGTTCGTGAAGATGCGCAGTTACTATATGGTTTTATCACTAAACAAGAGCGTGCACTGTTTCGCTTATTAATAAAAACCAATGGTGTTGGTCCCAAGTTAGCTTTAACTATTTTATCTGGCATGACAGCATCTGAGTTTGTTAATTGTGTCGAAAGAGATGATATTGCTACTTTAGTTAAACTTCCCGGTGTCGGTAAGAAAACCGCAGAACGTTTAGTTATCGAAATGCGTGATAAATTGAAAAGCTTATTAGAAGCATCAGTAGGTTCTGAACGTGAATTTGCTCTACAAAGTAATTATAAGCCTGCAGCCATCGAAAATAATGCAGAAGAAGATGCCATTGCTGCGTTAATTGCTTTAGGTTACAAACCAGCACAAGCAAGTAAAGCTGTGCTAAGTGCTTATAGCGACGGAATGACAAGTGAGGTGTTAATTAAAGCCTCTCTAAAGTCAATGTTATAAAGAGGCCACAATGATAGAAGCGGATCGTTTAATCCAGCCACAAGAATTCGAGCAAGAAGTTCACATTGATAGAGCTATGCGGCCTAAAATGTTGGAGGATTACACAGGGCAGGATGATACTCGTGCCCAGTTAAAAGTGTTTATTGAGGCCGCGCTAAAGCGCGAAGAAGCACTTGATCACATGCTCATCTTTGGCCCTCCAGGACTCGGAAAAACCACATTAGCTATGATCGTTGCGAATGAAATGGGCGTCAATATCAAATCGACTTCTGGGCCGGTACTTGAAAAAGCAGGGGATTTAGCTGCTCTTCTAACAAACCTTGAACATGGTGACGTGTTATTTATAGATGAAATACACCGTTTGAGCCCTGTTGTCGAAGAAATCCTATACCCAGCAATGGAAGACTACCAATTAGATATCATGATTGGCGAAGGCCCTGCTGCAAGATCTATTAAACTTGATTTACCGCCTTTTACCTTGATTGGTGCAACTACCCGCGCGGGTGCGTTAACTTCACCATTACGCGCAAGGTTCGGTATTCCACTTCGTTTAGAGTTTTATAACGTCAAAGATCTGTGCACCATTGTCACCCGTTCTGCCAAGGTGATGGAGTTACCGATAGATGAAGCGGGGGCATATGAAATTGCAAAGCGCTCACGTGGTACACCACGGATTGCTAACCGCTTATTACGACGAGTGCGAGATTACGCCGAAGTAAAACATGATGGTTTTGTAACTGAAGAAGTCGCTCAAAAAGCATTAGATTTATTAGATGTTGATTTAGAGGGCTTTGATTACCTTGATAGAAAGTTATTATTAGCCATTATTGATAAGTTCATGGGCGGACCGGTAGGGTTAGATAACTTAGCGGCTGCAATTGGCGAAGACCGCGAAACTATCGAAGATGTGCTAGAGCCCTTTTTAATTCAACAAGGGTTTATTCAGCGTACACCAAGAGGGCGAATAGCGACTGACAGAGCATATCAACATTTTGATATAATCAAACCTGCAGAATAAATTGTTAATATTAAATCAAGACAATAAAATAGAAAAAGGAAAGCACAGGCTTTCCTTTTTTATTGCCCAAATAAAATGAATATCTATGCAATGAGCCGAGAACCAACTTATTAACATTTTCTTTTGTTTAAACTTTATAAAGTGAAATTCATAAATTCGATAAATGTTTATTTTTTGTTAGTTAACGCTTAATTGTTCTGTGAATGTAAAAAGTTATTACTTAATGTTCTTCATTCAATAGTGAGGAATAAAACAACTGCAGTAAAATAATCACCCTTTATTGTCGCCAATCAACTTGGTTAATAAACCTCCTTAATTTAGCAATTAGCTCTGAGTCACAGCAGGACTGAGTTTCAGTGTTTTTAATTGTGAATAATTTAAATTCTGAATGAAAACTGAAGATATTTGATTTAACCGAGTCAAGGTTCAAACTATTTATGTGATCTACGTCACACTTTCGCAATTAGGTAAGTTTTAAAAATGTTATTTGTGACCTAGGTAATAATTCTATTGCACAGGTGTTTTACTAGTTTATTCAACTGAAATATTAAACTAATAATGTTTTGAGATGTTCATCACCTATTTTGGTTTACATACTTGGCGCATATTTATTAACAAAAAATGGTTCAAAAGTTACAAGTTAGTGGTTTGACGAAATATCTCTGGTTATTCAGTATCTAGTCCAACGCAAATTTAAATATTTATTTAATTGCGTAAACAGAATAAGAAAAGATATCACCTGGGAGCAACAAATGATTAAAAAATCTAAAATATCAAACAGCATTAATGTGGCGTTATTAGCCTCAGTTTCTGCTGCTTCAGCAGTTTCAGTAAGCGCTTATGCTGAAGAAGAATCTGCAAACGTAGAAAGAATTGCAGTCACAGGCTCCCGTATTCAACGTCAAGACATGGAAACTGCTTCTCCAGTAACTGTAATTGATGCTGCTGCGATTCGTTCTGAAGGTTTCACTACAGTAGATGAGCTACTTCAAGCTCAAACATCAATGGCAGGTGCTGCAGTTGGTTCTAGTACCAATAATGGTTCAGACGGTGTAGCGCAAGTCGATTTACGTGGTATGGGTTCACAGCGTACTTTAGTACTGCTTAATGGCCGTCGTATGGTGAACTCTGGTTCTGGTGCTGATAGTGCTGTGGATTTAAACGCTATTCCAGTTGCTATGATTGCACGAGTAGAAATCCTTAAAGATGGTGCTTCAGCAGTATATGGCTCAGACGCTATTGCTGGTGTAGTGAACATTATCACTAAGAAAGATTTTGAAGGTTTTCAGGTAGACGTTCAAGGCGGTATGACTGACAAGAGTGACGGTGAAAACGGCGAAATCAGTGCTCTATACGGTTTTAATACTGAAGGTGGTAACTACACAATTGGTGCAGCTTACTCTGAGCGTAAAGGTGTTGTTCAATCAGACCGTGACTGGACAGATCCAGGCAATAGCTCATTCATCCCAGGTGGCTCTTTAGGCGGAATGGTTAAAGATGACAATGGTAACTGGGTTGATCGCGGCGAAGGATATGACTACACACAAGATAGTTTCTATCAAACGCCAAGTAAGCGTTACAGCTTATTTGCAAATATGACTCAAGAGTTGAGTGATGACTTAATATTTACGGGTGATATTCTTTATACCAAGCGTAAGTCTAATCAGCAATTAGCACCACAACCTGCCAATCTTACGCTTGATGTTTGTGAAGCAGGAGATGATCCAGCAACATGTTTCGAACTTGATCAAGATATGATTGATGCTGGTATTACTGCAGATGATAAAGGTCAAGTTAACTACAGAAAACGTATGAATGACGTTGGTCCACGTGTTTATACTCAAGATACTGATACGCTACGTGTATCTGCAGGCTTAGCCGGTTATGTTGATGTTAATACTGGTATGGATTGGGATATTTCATACACTTACGGTAAAAACAAAGCTAAAACAGCTGTTGAAAACTCGATTAATGCATCAATCATGACTGACGCAATTTATGCAGATCAAGACCCTTGGTTGACTGGTCAGCCAATGACAGACCAAGCGCTATTAGACAGCGTTGCTTACACTGAAGAAGCTGATGGCGGTAACGAGCAGCATGTCTTCTCTGCCGGTCTTACTGGTGAGTTGTTTGACTTAGATGCAGGTGCAGTTGCTTTCGCAATTGGTGCTGAATACCGTTACGAGAGTGGTTATTACAACCCAGATCCAATCGTAATTGCTGGTGACAGTACTGCTGCACAACAAGATCCAACGGATGGCGATTACAGCGTAATCTCAATCTTCCAAGAAGTTAGCGTACCGTTTACAGATAAATTAACCGGTGAATTTGCTCTTCGCTTTGATGATTACTCAACATTTGGTAACGCATCAACTTGGAAAATTGGCTTAACTTATGAAGCGACAGATGACTTAATGATTCGTACTGTAGCCGCTACTGGTTTCCGTGCTCCAAGTGTTAGTGAGCTATACGGCGGTAACTCAGGTTCGTTCGATTACCTAAATGATCCTTGGGGTAACGAGCAAGATCCACAAATTTTGGTTAATTACACATCTGATGAAGATCTTGAACCAGAAGAGTCAGAGTCTTACACAGCAGGTTTAGTTTACTCGCCTAGCTATGTTGATGGCATGTCGTTAACACTTGATTACTGGCGCTTTAAAGTTAAAAACGCGATTACACGTTTAGATACTCAAGCAGGTCTAGATGCATGTTACGGTGGCGACCAAGCAACTTGTGAATTATTCAACATCGGACCAAATGGTGATTTATCTAACCTAACTAACTCGTTAACGAACGTAGGTTACCAAGATACAAGCGGTATTGATTTTAACTTAGCTTATACTTTCGATGCGCTGAACTTAGATTGGACTATCAGCAACGATACGACTTACTTGTTGAACTTTGAACAAGATGGCATTGACTACACTAATACTATCGACGGTAACTTTGGCGCATACGCTCAAGTACGTAACAACTTTAGTATAAAAGCTGGTCAAGACGATTGGAGCGTAATGTACTTCAACCGTTATATCGGTGAAATGGATGACTTAAGTGCAGGCAATAAAGTAGATTCAATCCTTTATCACAACGTATCAGCTAGTTACTTTATCAACGATAGCTGGATGCTAAGCGCTGGTGTTAAGAACTTAACTGATGAAGAGCCATCAAGAGTTTCGAACGGCAGTGACGGTGGTACTGTACCAGAAGTTTACGACACAATCGGTCGTACTTACTTCGCTGGTGTAACAATGAAGTTCTAATCGAACTTTACAGAATCAAAAAAGCCAGCATTTGCTGGCTTTTTTATTGGTTGATGAACTAAACAATAATTATTAGCCCAATCCCTCACTCATTGCTTTCTTCTGTATCAGTTCAATTTTATAACCATCTGGATCTTCAACAAAAGCAATCTCAGTACTTCCGCCTGCAACAGGTCCTGGAGCACGGGTAACTTTACCGCCAGCTGCAGCAATCGCATCACAGCGTTGATAGATATCTTCTTCGCCAATGGCGAGATGACCAAATCCAGTACCTAAATCGTAATTTTCAGTGCCCCAGTTATAAGTTAACTCAATCACTGCTTGGCCAGTTGATTCTTCACCAAAACCGACAAATGCAAGGGTATATTGATATTCAGCATTTTCTGATTGTCTAAGTAATTTCATGCCCATGACTTGAGTATAAAACTCAATACTGCGCTCAAGGTTACCGACTCGGATCATAGTATGTAATAGTTGCGACATAGGGTGCTCTTTAGTTATTGATTGGGTATTTTTTGTAAGCATAACAAATTTCTATTGCAGTTAAAAAATTGATTTAGAATATTATTTTTTGTTGTTTAACATCACATAATCACGGTTAAAAGCTGTGAAATATATCCATATTAGCTAGAATTAACTTAAATTCATTTGGAGACAAGATAATGACAACAGAACTAAAAATGGCTCTAGGTACCTCAGTAGTAATCGCAATTTGTTTCAGTGCTTTTTTTGTATCGTTGTTTTAATAACCTTGACCAAATAGCCATAAAAAAACCGCTTAACGCGGTTTTTTTGTGTCTGAAATAAATTGATTCAATCTTCAGGGTAAACCTTGTCTTTGAATTCACACAAATCTTCTATCATACAGCTACCGCAACGCGGCTTTCTAGCGATGCAGGTATAGCGTCCATGTAAGATAAACCAATGATGAACATCAACTTTAAATTCAGCAGGGGTGACTTTAAGCATTTTTTCTTCAACTTGATCGACATTCTTGCCCATAGCAAACTTGGTTCGGTTCGCCATTCTGAAAATATGCGTATCAACGGCTATCGTCGGCCAGCCAAAGGCAGTATTGAGCACAACGTTAGCTGTTTTTCTGCCTACGCCGGGTAGGGCTTCTAATGCTTCACGATTTTCTGGCACTTCACCACCGTGTAAATCGATTAGCATTTTACAGGCTTTAATGACGTTAATCGCTTTGTTGTTATACAAGCCAATAGTTTTAATATAGGTTTTTAAGCCATCAACACCAAGGTCGTAAATTGATTGAGCGGTATTAGCAACTGGGAATAGTTTATCGGTTGCTTTGTTGACACTAACATCGGTTGCTTGCGCAGAAAGCGTTACCGCGACTAGCAATTCAAATGGGCTGGCAAAGTTAAGTTCTGTTTCAGGCTTAGGGTTATTATCTCTAAGCCTAGTCAGCATTTCATAGCGTTTTTGTTTATTCATTTTATTTATTCGTTATGTTGATATTTTAGTTGTTTAACCGACTTTAGTGATCCGCGCACGTGCAATAGCTTCTGGTGCTTGTTGAGGTTTCTTTTGCTCAATTTTACTATCTATAACGTTTTTAAGTGCGATCAATAATCCCATAGCGATAAACGCGCCAGGTGGCAACATTGCTAGCAAAAACGGTGTATCAACATTAAATACTTGAATGGTGAGGTTCGCTGCCCAGTCTCCCAGTAAGAGTTCAGCTCCATCAAATAAGGTTCCTTGGCCAAGTATTTCTCTCATACCGCCTAAAACAACCAAAATTGCCGTAAAGCCAACACCCATCATTAATCCATCAAATGCAGCACTGGTAACATTATTGCGAGACGCAAACGCTTCAGCGCGGCCGATAATGACGCAGTTTGTTACGATAAGTGGTAAGAAGATCCCTAAGGATAAGTAAAGGCCATAAGCATATGCGTTGATGAGTAACTGTACACAAGTCACTAGTGCGGCGATGATCATGACAAATACAGGGATGCGTATTTCTTTAGGAACAAATTCACGCACTAAAGAAACCAGCACATTGGAGCCTACAAGCACAATGAGTGTTGCGAGGCCTAAACCTAACGCATTAGTGACTGTAGCAGTAACAGCTAAAAGAGGGCAAAGCCCAAGTAGTTGTACAAGCCCAGGGTTATTTTTCCATAATCCTTGCCATGCAATTTCACGATAATTAGTCATTTTCACGTCCACAATGATTGACGGTGTTATAAAGTGATTCTCTATTAGCGCTGACAAAAGCGAGTGCATTGTTAATGGCGTTGACGTAAGCACGCGGTGTAATCGTTGCCCCAGTGAATTGATCTATGTCGCCACCATCTTTTTTAACTGCCATTGGCTTGCTATTTGGGTCGTACAATAAATTGCTAAAGCCTAATACCCAATCTGATTTACGAAGTTCAATTTTATCGCCAAGCCCTGGGGTTTCTTGATGAGTTAAGGTTCTAACACCTAATAACTCATTGTCATTATTAACACCTAAAATGATTTTAATATCACCGTTATAACCATCTGGTGCAATAGCTTCAATTGCAATCGCTATAGGTTCATTATTCATCTTAGCAATATAAACAGGCAACGCTTCATCAGAACCAAGGAACTCTTGATTGGTCACTAAAATACAATCTTCAGTTAACTCATTATCATGCAAATGATTAGGGATAATTTGTTCTAAGATACCTGCAAGTTGTTTACGTTGCTGGTCGATAATTCGATCTTCGGTAAAAAAATTCACTGAAGCGACCAAGCCTGTGCAACAGAGTGCGAACAGGGCAAGGATAAGGCCGTTTCGAGTAATAATATTGAACATGTTTAATCCTGTAGTTTAGCGGCTTAATTTCCCGCGCGATGACCATATGAACGAGGACGAATATAGTAATCGATAAATGGTGCACACATGTTGGCAAGTAACACTGCAAACGCTACGGCATCAGGGTAACCACCGTAAGTTCTAATCACGAAAACTAATACACCAATAATGGCACCGAACAAGAGTCTTCCACGTGTACTGGTCGCTGCAGTGACAGGATCAGTTGCAATAAAAAATGCGCACAACATTGTCCCGCCAGAAAATAGGTGCAGCATTGGGCTTGCGTGAGTGTCTGGGTTGAGTAAAAATCCGAAACCCGAACAAACGAATATTGCTAATAAAATACCAGTGCTAATGTGCCAACGTATGACGTTAAGTTTCAACATAATTAGGCCACCTGCAAGGTAGGCTAAATTGATCCAGAACCAACCAACACCAGTCATGCCATCAAATACATTACGCTGTAGACTTTCACTACTTGTCATACCCATTGATAAGTCTGTTTTAAAGGTATCAAGTGGCGTGGCCATCGTATGTCCATCAACGGCAATTCGAAAATGATCTAAGCCCGCACTGGTAAATTCAAAAATATGGGCAAAAGCTGCCACAATACCCACCTGATTCGCAGCTAATTCAGCAGGCGCTACCCAGTTAGTCATTTGCACTGGAAAGGATACGAGCAGTAATACATAAGCCGCCATGGCAGGGTTGAATATGTTATTACCTAATCCGCCATATAAGTGCTTAACAATCACCATCGCAAACCCGCAACCAATGACAGTCATCCACCAAGGGGTAAGTGGTGGGATTGCTATAGCTATTAATATCCCAGTAACCAATGCACTGTTATCAGATAAGGCATTTTTAATCGATTTATTACGAAGCTTCATTATTGCAGCTTCTGCCGATAAACAAGTTAATACAGCAATTAGGATTTGTACCAGAGTACCCATACCAAAAAAGTATACTTGAGCCAAAATGCCAGGAATTAAACATAATGCCACGCGTTGCATCACTTTATTAGTGTGCAATGTGGTACTTACATGGGGAGAGGATGCAATTTTAAATGCCATGATTATTCCTTTTCGCTCAACTTCTGTTTATTAGCCAGTTTTTTCGCTTTGGCTTTTGCAACCGCTGCAGCTATACGTGCTTTTTTATTATCTACTGGTTCGCTTACATTAGAAGGCGTAACAGGCAGGGCACTTGTTTCGGTTTGAGCTGGTGAAGTAAGCGCATCAGCCTTTGATCTGTTATCAGACTCAACATCAGTTTTATTTTCAGATTCAGCTGCTTTTTGCGCGAGCTTTTTCGCTTTAGCACGTGCGACAGCAGCGGCTATTTTAGCTTTCTTATCATCAAGCGGTTCGGATACATCAGACTCCGTACCTGTGCCTATTTCTGTATGAACTTGCACTTGTGAAGTTTGATCTTGAGATGATTGCACTGGCGAACTTTGTATATCCGTATCGGCAGCTGACTCAGCTTGTTTTTGAGCTAGTTTTTTCGCTTTAGCACGCGCTACAGCAGCGGCTATTTTAGCTTTCTTATCATCAAGCGGTTCGGATACATCAGAATCCGTATCTGTACCTATTTCTGACTGAGCTTGCACTTGTGGCGCTTGCTCTTGAGAAGACTGCTCTTCATAAGATAGCTCATCAGAAGATAGCACTTGCGAATTTGCTGCATCCGTATCGCTGGCGGATTCAGCTTGTTTTTGTGCAAGCTTTTTCGCTTTAGCACGTGCAACTGCTGCCGCGATTTTAGCTTTTTTGTCATCAACGGGTTCGTTTTGTGCTGATGCAGTATCATTCTCAGACAGCGTTGCTTTATTCTGAGCTAATTTTTTTGCTTTAGCTCGAGCTACAGCGGCTGCAATTTGCGCTTTTTTATCATTAACTGCAGGTAAATTATCAGTTGATGCATTTTCATCTGGAGTATTCGATGTTGTTGATTGATTGGCTAACTTCTTCGCCTTAGCTCGCTCAATGGCCGCTTTTACAGCTGCAGATTTATCTGTCGCTGGTTTGTCTTGTTTACTTTCTTGTTCTGCTGCTAACTTTTTAGCTGCGACGCGGGCCATGGCTTCAGCGACAGTATTCTTATTGCTACTAGCATTTGCCGCAGCTTTGCGTTTTTCTGCAGCTAAACGAGATTTCTCTTCTCGGGCAAGTTTTTCATCTTCTAAACGTTTGAGTCGTGCTTCGAAGCGAATTTTTGCTTGTTCAGCTTGTTGTTTTTCTTCAGCTTCATTTTTTAATGCCGACTTAGCAACGCGATAGTATTCCACTAATGGAATGTCACTTGGGCAAACAAAACTACAACAACCGCATTCAATGCAATCTTTTAAATTAAAGCTGGCTGCTTTGTCGTATTCTTCCGCTTTAGCATGCCAAAATAGTTGCTGTGGTAATAATAAAGCAGGGCAGACAACGGCGCATTCACCACAACGAATACAGGCTTTTTCTTCGACATCAGGTGCGATTTCGTTGGCACTTGGCGTCAGAATACAGTTAGTGCCTTTTAATACAGGCACATTATAATCAGGTAGCGCGTAACCCATCATAGGGCCACCAATAATCACTTTCTGATTAATATCTGCGTTAAAACCGACTTGCTGCAGCGCATATTCAACGCTAGTACCTATCGAAATCCAATAATTACCCGGTTGAGTAACTTGTTCACCCGTTAAAGTGACGAGTCGTTCGATAAGTGGTTTTCCATGTAAAACAGCATCTTGAATAGCATATGCAGTACCAACATTGTGCACCACCACACCTTGCTGAGCTGGAATACTGCCAGTTGGGACTTCTCGGCCGGTAATAATTTGTATTAATTGTTTCTCACCACCTGAAGGGTATTTTGTTGGTATAACGGTGATTTTGACAATGGAGGTTAAATCATCAAATCTTGCTAAACATTGCTGCATAGCAAGAGTCGCTTCTGGTTTATTATCTTCAATTGCAACAACAATACGTTGTGGTGTTAGCAACTGATTAATAATTTGAATACCCTTAAAAATCTCTAAAGCATTCTCACGCATTAATACATCATCAGATGTGATGTAAGGTTCACACTCAACACCATTGATAATAACTAAATCGATTTCACTCGCTGGGTTAAGCTTTATATGACTCGGAAAAGTTGCACCACCCATTCCAGCAATACCAGCTTGCTTAATTTTATCTAAAATTTGCTGATTTGATAATTCAACTAAAGCTGACTCTTGATAGTCAATTGTTTGATTAAGGCCGTCAGCTTCGATTATACAAGTAAGTGTTGGTAGCCCTGAAGCATGGTTACTTGACTGTAAGCTGATATCAATAACATGGCCGGAAACTGGGGAATGCACTGGTAAGTACATAAAACCTTCGCCATCGGTTAATTTTTGGCCCTGTTTTACCTGCTCGCCCACTTTAATGCTTAGCCGAGCGCAATCACCTACTTGTGGTAATGGAACGCGATATTGGCTAGCAGGCGTTAATCGCTTGGCTGTCGATTGATTTGAAAGTGATTTGAGTTGCGGCGGATGGATCCCTCCAGGAGAGTGCCATAACGTTCCTTTATCAATTTGTTCTAATAAAGTTAGCACTGAGAGTCCTCTTTTACAGCTTTATCTTCTTGCTTCATTCTGATGGTGACAGTTCTATCTTCTACGACTGTGACTGGAATACTCGCTAACTTCCAATCCCAATTTTTAAGATTTTGTTCAACGGGGATCATATCAATACAGTCAACAGGGCAAGGTTCGACGCATAAGTCACAACCTGTACAATCTTTGGCAATGACTGTGTGCATGAGTTTGCCCGCGCCTAAAATGGCATCGACAGGACAGGCTTGTATGCACTTTGTGCAGCCAATGCACTCATCTTCGCGGATGTAAGCCACTTTTTTTACGGCTTCTTGTGCAACTTCATTTAATGGTTCAGGGTCAACACCCATTAAGCCTGCAAGTTTTTCCATGGTAGCGGTGCCACCGGGAGGGCATTTATTAATGTTATCGCCATTTGCTATGGCTTCTGCGTAAGGCCTGCAACCTGGGTAGCCACATTGGCCACATTGTGTTTGAGGTAATAAGGCTTCGACCTGATCAATAATTGGGTTACCTTCAACTTTAAATTTAATTGAGGCGTAACCTAATATTAATCCGAAAATTAGTGCTAGAAGTGTCAGCACAACGACAGCAATTGCAATACTCGACATGACTATTTAACCAGCCCCGCAAATCCCATAAAGGCTAAAGACATTAAACCTGCAGTGATCATGGCAATAGCGCCGCCTTTAAACGGGAGTGGCACATCTGCAGCGGCTAAACGTTCTCGCATGGCAGAAAATAAAACCAGCACCAATGAAAAACCAACTGCAGCACCAAAGCCATATACAGCTGATTGAATAAAGTTATGATCTTCATTTACGTTTAGCAGGGCGACACCGAGTACCGCACAGTTGGTGGTAATTAGCGGTAAATAAATGCCTAAGGCGCGATGTAAAGATGCACTGGTTTTTTGGACTAACATTTCAGTAAACTGCACGACAACGGCAATGACTAAAATAAAGCTCATTGTGCGTAAATAAGTTAATCCAAATGGCTGTAGTAAAAACTCATTAGTTAGATAGCTTAAGATAGAGGCTAAAGTTAGTACAAATGTGGTAGCCATCGACATTCCGATGGCGGAGGCAAGTTTACTAGATACCCCCATAAAAGGGCACAAGCCAAGAAATTTTACTAAAACGAAATTGTTAACCAGTACGGTACCAATTAACAGTAAGAGATAGTCTGTCATTACTACACTTTTCTATTTGATATTAGCTCTATTATCTAAGGTTTAGGGTCGAGAAACAACGGATAAAAAAAAGGGTTATGTAAATATTAACCCTATTTTGGAAGATTGGTCTTACATTGATTATTTATTTATCAGTTTTAGCGATGATTTCTGGTCTAGCAATATAATATCCTTGCAAGCCATCAACTAACATTTTTTCTAATGTCAGTTTTTCATCTTGTCTTTCAACGCCAGTTGCGATGACTTTTATGCCAATGCGACGTGAAATATCAACAATCATTCTGACAAAGAATTTGTTGTTATTGTCTTGGTCAATACCGTCGCTATAACTGCTATCAAGTTTAATCACATCAGGCTTTACTTCTCGGAAAAATTTAAATGATGAAAAGCCTAAACCAAATTGCTGGATGGCAACTCTTGCTCCGACCTTATGCATTTCGTGAACAAAACGTCGACTAGCAGTGACATTTTGTTGCATACCCGATTCACTGACTTCGAACACAAGCCTTGCCGAGGTCGAACGATGGCTTGATAAAATATCTCTCAGCCAAGAAACAAATATTTCTTGTAGGGCAGAAGATGCACTGATATTGACGCCAAAATTACCGGTTAAACTTGGGTTTGCATTGAGTAACTGTAAGGTGTGAACCACGATCATTTTATCTAAATCGATATTCAAACCGTGACGTTCCGACATGGCAATAACGCTGGCTGTGGGTAAGTTTGAACCTTCAGTATTAAAAAATCGCGCATAAAGTTCGCGGTATACATCGACTTGATTGTTACAAGGCAATATCGGCTGTTGAAAGAACTTAAGACTTTTGCGATTAATTAATTCATTAATCGTTACTTTCCAGTGGTCATCACCTAATTGTTCGTTGCCGGTAAATTTTTCAAGAATATGGTAACGATTGAGTCCAGAAGTTTGCGCTATGCTCACTGCTGTGTCTGCCAAGGTTAACAGCGCATGAGTATCGCTATTACTTTCAAATGGCACCATGCCACTATGGGCAATGTTATCGGTTTCAACAGTTTGAGCATACTCATCGAAGTAGGCTTTTAATGTGACTAAAAATTGTTCGCCTTCTTTTACTGTAATGTCTTGGATAAACAGCGCAAAATCACTACTCGATACGCGATAATATTCACTCACACCTGATTTAGCTGCAGCGCGTCTTATACAAGATGCAATTTGACTTAAGTAATCATCACCCGCTTCACGGCCATGTAATTGATTGATGGTTGATAAATCTGCGGCTTTAATTATTGCAAGCACACCAAACTGTTTTTTGTCAGAGTTACTGATACTTTTCATATAATCATTAAAGCGACGGCGGGTAGAAAAGCCCGTAACAGGATCTTGATATGCCGCTTTTGCTAGTAAATCATTTTCTTTATGAAAATTACCAATGCTGGTTTTAAGCTCTATACGGCTTTTTTCAAGCGCGATACCAATGGGTTTTAAAGAACCTCTTAAACGAGATGTTTGAACGGCTTGGAAGGTTAGGTTCGGAATGTTGTCGATATAATCGCAAAGGTATTTTATGCCACGACGATGCAGCATCATTAATAAAGCAAAGCTAATCATGAGAATAAGGTAAGCAAAAATAACCAGGGTCGCGGCTTTTTCTAAATTGGCGAAACTTGCAGATATGACTGATTTAGTGCTGAGTCTGACTTGCAAGCGACCATTGGGTAATGACTTTGTATGACCTAATTGAATGCTGAAAATTTTGTCTTCAAATTCTGCATCACTTTTTGCCAATGTGCCGTAGGTATAGTTGAGATCACTGTCGCTTTCATGGATATATTGAAAAAACTGAAAGGTAAAATTTTGGGACAGGGTGTTGAATAGCGTTTCACCGTTTTCATCCCACTCAGTCATATTATCAATATGTGTGATGTAGTTTTGGATGGCTAATGCGCCTTGTTGCTGCATTTCTTTATTTTCCAGATCATAAATCCGGAAAAACAGTAGTCCAAAAATCACAAACAGTACTAATTGGAATGATTTCGATAAGCCCATGGATAGTCCATTTCCTGTAATAATCTGATGTCATCATACATTTATGTATAGCGGCAAAAAATTAAAAAGCTATAACAAATAAAGGAGTTAACACTAAGATTGTAGTGTAAATTTTAGGAAATTATAAAGGAATTTAAAAAAGATAGATATCAAGAAAGGGTATAATACTGACAAAGCGTCAAAATCTTGGCTCCCCGGACTGGACT